>DATFIH010000113.1:0-8313 GCA_035270205.1 Clostridia bacterium
ATCCTGTATCAAAGGAAAAAATGGTATTTAGGGTATATCCTCCCGTTGAAGAAGTTCCTTGGAAGTTTTTCGATATCAAACGATTCTTAACAATCTCAATCAAAAACGATTATTAAAAATAAAAAAGGGATATTTTTGAAATATCCCTTTTGTTTTATTTTGTTCCAAACAATCTATCGCCCGCATCACCAAGCCCAGGCATAATGTAGGCATTTTCATTAAGCCGTTCATCAAGCGCCGCAGCAAATATCGGAACGTCAGGATGAGCTTCGTTTAAAGCCTTTACACCTTCCGGCGCTGCAACTAAGCACATAAACTTAATATCTGTAACACCTCTTTTCTTTATAAAATCAATCGCCATTGCTGCACTGCCGCCGGTAGCTAGCATAGGGTCCACAACTATAACTTGTCTTTGATCTACGTCGATTGGCAACTTGCAATAATATTCTACAGGCTGATGAGAATCCGGGTCACGGTAACAACCTATATGTCCTATTTTTGCGCTAGGAACAAGTTCTAGCACTCCGTCTACCATTCCTAAACCTGCTCTCAAAATTGGCACAACTCCAATACTTCTTCCACCTAGCATTTTGCCGGTAAAGGTCGTCATTGGTGTTTCGATTTGCGCATCTACTAAAGGTAAATCTCTGGTTACTTCATATGCCATAAGCAAAGATATTTCCTTAAGCAATTGGCGAAAATCTTTTGGGTTTGTGTCTTTATCTCTCATCATTGACAATTTATGTATGATTAGAGGATGATTGACTACGATAATGTTCATTATTCTTTTCTCCTTATAGGTAGTTTCTTTCAATTTCTGTAATTTTATCTAAACGTATTTGGTGTCTGCCTTCGGCAAAATTTGTCGAAAAAAAGGCAATTACCATTGCTTCTGCTTCGTCTTGTGTTGTAATTCTACCACCCATTGCAATAATGTTGGCATTATTGTGTTCTGCGCTTGCTTTTGCGCTAAAAACATTGGTTATATGCGCGCATCTTATGCCCTTGAATTTATTTGCGGCAATGCTTATTCCAATACCTGTTCCGCAAAGAAGTATACCTTTATCAACTTCGCCATTAATTACCGCTAGGGCAACTTTTTTAGCATAATCAGGGTAATCAACCGAATCTTGAGTGTACGTGCCGTAATCGACGTATTCTATATCTAATTTATTAAGCGCTGAAAAACACGCATCTTTTAAAACAATTCCGCCGTGGTCGCAACCGATTCCTACTTTCATATATATCTGCTCCCGAAAAATTAATTTTTATGATATTCCATCGCAAAGTATTGTATCATAATATTCTGCATTCTACAAGTATTTATAAAAATCTAGACCGTTTTATCCGACGTGCTTTTTGTCAGTCTGTTCATAACCGAGGCATATATTCCTGTACTTGGCAGTTTTTGAATCAAAATACAATCATATTTTTTTTCACATTCTCTCAGCACCCTAAAGACATTATGCGCGACATCTTCACCAGAATTGCCAACGTCTGCAAAATTTCTTTTGCCTATCTTGCTAATTGTGTCTGTCGTTACCACCATTATTGCCTTTTTTCCCTTGGATATTACATTATCGTAGTATTTTGTTCCATTTGATATATCGTCAAACATTATACATTCTTCAACAGTTGGCGCGTAGTGTTTATATTTCATTCCGGGAGCTTGCGCTACCTTGATTTCTCCCGTATGGTTTTTTACCCGTGGTAAAACTTCAGTTAGCATTTCTATTGTTATACCGCCTGGTCTAAGTATTGTAGGAATTTCTTCAGCTAGGGAAAGGACTGTGCTCTCTATCCCTACTTTACACTCCCCGCCGTCAAGTATTAGCGGAATTTTACCATTCATATCGTCCAAAACGTGTTGCGCTGTAGTCGGGCTTACCTTTTTAGAGGTGTTGGCGCTTGGCGCAGCTAGTGGACAATCGCTAATTCGTATAAGTTCTAGCGCAATTTTATTGTCGGGAATTCTTATCCCTACCGTTTGAATATCGCCAGTAACTTCGGCAGGAACTATTGACTTTTTAGGCAGTACTATTGTAAGTGGACCAGGTGAAAACTTGTCAAATAAATTTTTTGCATCTTTATTAACGTACGCAAAACGCTTTGCTTGCTCAATATTTGCAACGTGTACAATAAGCGGATTGTCTGACGGTCTGTTCTTAGCTATAAAAATCTTTTTTACCGCATTTTTGTCCAAAGCGTTTGCGCCAAGACCGTATACCGTTTCTGTCGGGAAAGCAACGACTTCACCGCTTTTAATAAGGTCACTTGCTTCATTTATTAATTCGATACCACCAATTTTTGTTTCGTACATTTTTACTCCAAAGTAAATATATAAGTGTACTCTCCAGATGTTGCAATGGCAAAACTTGTTTGAAATCTATCTCCGCTTGTAAAAACGTCGTAAACTTCAAGTTTGTCATAAGATGCTGCCAAAAGTATTTCACCTGAATAGTTCTTTACACCTAATTTCCCGCCGTATTGATAAACATATATACCTTGCTTTACGTTGATTACATCATCAAGCAAAGTTTCATTGCCTTGATTGTCTATCTTAAAATATGCTTTTGTATTTTCAAACAAGACAAGCCCGATTGCACTGCTTCCATAAAAAGGTGTAAGTTCGTTATACTTAAATGGTAGTACCATTTTTCCGCTTTTGGCATCTACTGCGCCAAAATATGCGGTATTGTCGGCAAAGTTTATTTCTGTGCCAATCACAATACCATTATGCGCATAATAGGTTTCAAAAGTGTTTACACCCGAAGTTATTTCTATCAAATCAATTTTTTTGTTGTTGTAGCTTATAAACTGTAAATTTCCTAGTAAGCTTTGATAAGTTGGGTCGACGTTCTGAATTCCGATACCGTCCACAAAAGCTAAGGGCATAAGTGCGTCCTCAATACGGACAATATTAGCGCTAGAATCTATAATACAAAAAGAAATCTCATAAGAATAATCTTTTTTATCTATATACGGTGTATAGTAAAAATAAACAATAGAATATCCGTCTTTAATAAATTTTGCAGGATTTAAAACGGGTACGTAATACTCGTATCTGCCTTCAGTAGCTACCGCTAGATTGTTAAGAGCGTCTGCAGTATAGGCGTAAGCATCTTTGGTGTACGCATTTGCCACACTATCTATCAGCAACCAATCTTTATCAATAGTTCCTTTCGTATTATAATTAAACAAATCGGTACGCACAAGCGCATATATTTTTTTACCCTCATTGCTCCCCATATCGTAATTGTCGTAAGTTATGTTATAACCTTCAAATATAGTTTCACTTTCCAACCTTGATGTACGGGCAAACCAGCCATTGCCTAAATAATATATCTGAATGGAAATATTACTGGTGTATTCGTTTTGCGTATCTTCAGGGAACGCTTTAAAATAATCATAATCGTTTACTTGTAAAAATCCGTTTTGTAAAATATTTTGCGGTGAAAAAAAGTAAACCGCGCCCTTCCCAACAGCAACTAAAATACCGTCATACATCTCCATATTGTAGGTATAGTCGCATCCAACCTTAAATGCTTCTAACAGTTTATCTTTGGTTTTATAATCATAAAAAGTAGTAAAATTTACCGAAACTGTTGGACCGATTTTGTCGCCTGGAACGGCTATATAATCGCCAACAAAGGAAAATTGTGAATATGCAGGGTTAAAGGTACAATTTATATTGTTAAAATCTGTTCTGTCTCCTGCATTATCTCCACGGAATTTAACGACACCAATAATATCTATTAACTTTTGTGTATTTTGGTCAACATACGGCTTTGTTACGATAGCGTAATCGCCTTTTATGGAAATAACGTTAGAATAAGTCGGGCTTACCAACTGCGCATCAATCGATGAAAAGCCGTAAAGGGTAAGCACTTGGTCGTCCTCGCCTGTTGCGTATTGGTTGGCGGCATTCTTTTTTGTAACAAATACGTCGCTCACGCTGTCATAGCTAAATACGCTCACTCCGCTATCTAAATTTATTCGGGAAACCGCTTTAGAAAATGGCGCTTGGCTAGTAAAATCATTGAAATATTTTTCATAAAATTTCTTGTTTTTATTGCAGCCTATATAAATAAAACTGCTTAAAACAATGACCAATATTACCGCCACAATCTTTACTGCTTTTTTCATATTATTATTATAACATAGTTTATACCGATGTTAAGCATTTGACCTAAACGTATTTGGTAATAATTAAAAGAAAAAGGCGCGCTTTATTGTAAGCAACGCCTTTACACGTATAAATTTTGCTTTAAGATACCTTAGTCGTTTACTTTGCGTATCTTTGCGTTATGAACAGATGAAGCTATTATAGCTACTACAACCGATACAACAATTAATCCCGATAAAACGATAGCTATTAGAGTGTTCCAGTCGATACTTTTATTAATACCTACTATTTCACCGCCTATAACATTGCCACTCTCATCAAATTCTCTTAAATATTCATAGCCATAATATGAAAGGGTTTTTGAAGCGGCATCGTAACTTAGTTTACCAAAAACTGGATCGCTTAGCTTATTATTATCATCGTGCAATGAATATCCGGTATTTACAGGAACTTTTGGATTACTTATGTAATTGTAAAACTTTTCACCCATAGTACCCATTGTAAGATATAACGTACCTTTGCCACTAATATCATTTTTTCCGTTAGCGTTTAGTAATATTTTTTTACCTGTGCCATCAAGATAATACGTTTCCGTATAGGTGTGGTCGTGTCCTGCAATAACCAATCCAACACCCTTTTCGTTAAATATTGGCGTTAGTTGCGCTCTTAAAGCTATTACGTCTTTATCGTAAGAGTGACTACCTGCGCTATATAATGACTTGTGCATAACGACTACTTTCAACATATCCTTAGCAGCATCAAGATCAGCAATAAGCCAGTCATATTGGGCTTTGCTAAGTTGATTTTCTGCGGTCAAGTCATTGGTGTTAAGCATTGTAAAATGTACTCCGCTATAATTAAATGAATAATAGAATCCCGAAGGTTGATTTTGTGCTGACGGCAAGTCATAGTTAAAATGTGTATACAAATAATTGTATTCGTTAATGACAGCGTTTTCGCTAGCGCCATAGTATTCAGCCAATTCACCATCGTAATAACTTCCAAAATATGCGGTATTGGTTACACCGCCATAGTAAGCCATGTTTCCTGCTTTTTCAGCTAAAAAGCTCTTTACGTCGTGATTTCCCGGGGTAATTACCATCGGTGTTGACGCATAGAATTTTGGAGCAGAATTGAGCCACCATTGATATTGTGAAAGATTGCGTCCATTATCCACAGCATCGCCCGGATTAATCATAAACGCAATATTTTCATCAAACACTTCATCAAATTTTTCGTATATTGTGCTTAAACGTTGATATGAGTATGATGTAGAGCCTTGCAAATCGCTTCCGATTAAAACTTCAAAATTCTTTTCTTTGTCGGGCGCTGTGGTAACTGTATACCAATCAGACCAATAACTATTTGCCTTGTTTCCTACCCTATATGCGTAAGTTGTATCTGCTTTAAGCCCCGTTAACGCAATAGTATGTCTACCCAGTTCAACATAACCTGACTGACACCATATTCCAAGGTCAATTAAAGGTTTTGTTGTTCCGTATATTTCACTCATCGCATCTTTATACGTTGCGGAATTTTTATTATAAGTGCCGTCTTCCGCTGTTTCCACGTATTCTATTCCACCGCCTGTTACTCGCCTATCGGTAAAATAGGTAAAGTTTATACAAGACGACGTATTCGCGCCAAAGTTGGTAGTTATCATACTTGGACTTTTTCCATTCTCCACAGTAACTATTTCCGTTCTTTGCTTGCTAATATAGGTGTAAACTTTGGAATCTGCATCGTTAAAATCTCTTATTGTAAGTAGCATCTCATCTTCGGAAAGACAATCTTTATCTTTTTCATCAACTCCAAAATTCTTAATTACGTCAAAAGCATATTCTCCAAGCGATTTTTTAAAACTGTCTGTTAAATATTTATCTATGACATCATCAAGGATTTCCATTATTGAATTGTTTTCTAAGTCCAAGCCAAGTCCTGTTTTTTCCAACAATCCTTTAACTATTCCGCTACCACCTGCAACCCTTAAAATATCTCCTAAGTTGAATTTTTTAACGTCAAGAATAAAGGTTTCTTTAGTAAAGCCTAAAACACCGCCGATAAGTGACAATTGGTCTTGGAAGGTATCGCTAATGCCTTCACTTAAATCCAATGTTGTATTTTGCAGACCTTCAAATAAGCGGTAAAGACCTGTTTCTCTATCCAGTATCTTTTCAAACAAAATATCTATAAATTCTCCTGAGAAAACTTTTAAAAGCGCTTCTTGTCTAGCATTAGAAAGCATTTCGAAACTTGCAGCCTCATTCCCTATGTTATGGCTTACGTAAGAGTCGATAACAAGAGCGTAGACGCCTATATCTTCGGCAAGTTCGTCATAACAAATATCATTGATTAGTTCTTCCAAATAGCCAAATACCTTATATCTATCTTCTTTATAGACGGGATTATTGCCTTTATAGGTATAGTCGGTAAGAATAACAGTGCCAATACCTTCAATAAGATTATCAGCAAGTTTAACAATGTCAGACGCAAACATGCCTAGATTAATTTTTAATTTACCTAGGTTAAAACTAAGATCTGACACTAGGTCACCTAGCATTTCGGTAATACTTGGTCTTAAAAACTCGTTAAGTTTGTTTGCTATTGCATTATCATAAACTCTTCTTTGAGCATATGCGGAATAATTGACTATATGTTGTTTTTCATTGTCTAGATACTCAGCAATCTTATTCCTTGCTACATAGCCATATTTATCGTTAGAATAAACCTTACTAAACAGCTGAACTGATTCCGTTTCGACGTCTACCTCGTAGTTAGCTTCACTTTTTAAATATGCTTGTTCCGCTACGTAATCGCCTACTTTGCCATAATGTATTCTAGTTGTTTTAATAGAGCTACCAACACTACAGTTCGCGCTGCTTTCCAAATCTATAATTTGATTGCCGTTAAAGGAAACTCTACTTACGGTATCATTAGCGTGCATATGTCCTGTGTAAACATATCTCATTCCAAAGTCCGCAAGAAAATCTGCTACTTCTTGCCAGTTATAAACTATAAAGCCGGTAGTTATATTCTCCTCCATTTCCCAGTGCGGAAGAATAGAGTGATGGCTTTGTCCTATTATCACCGTGTTATCTTTGGCTTTTGCGACGCTTGCATTCTTTGCCAACCATGCTTGAGAAGAATTTTGCAGTTGTCCGCCTAAAACGTGTCCGCCGATTGAATTGGAAAGAACAACGTCCATACCAACTACTGTAAATTCGTTATCCTTTCTTATGCCAAGATAAGTTAGTTGACCAACGTCCATGTCGGTACCGTCATTAAATTTATCATACATATAGCTTTGCCCAGATGATGCAAAGCTGTTAGAATTATCTATGGTATTTATAAGATTATTATCAAGCATATATTCTATCGAAAGATTTTCTTTTTGCTCAATAGTTGCATCACTTTCATAGGTAAAATAACGAGTATTTTGTGTTTCGTCTTCTTTTAAAAATTCCCATGACCAAATAAAATCAGAACTTAAATAACTTTGAGTAAAGCTATAAATGCCGGATAAATCATCGCTTAAAAAAGAATAATATTCGTTAGCTCGTTCAGTGCTTATATTGGGATATCCAAGTCCTGCATAAATTAGAGCAACGTCCATACGAGTTGAATAATAAAACGTTTCTCTCAAACCGCTTGCGTTGTCAAAACGGAAACTGTGTGGATTGTATAAATCGTGGTTACCCATAACTACAAAAATTTGGAAATCATCGTTGCCGCTAGCTGTCCTTATTTCGTTTTGTAATTTGCGCAATTTATTTGCAAGGTCAATATGACTTAATATTTCGCCGTCTTGCCCTACGTCTCCGCTTAATACAATATAGTCGGGATTGTTTTCTTTAATAGTCAGTAAAGCTGTATCAAAAACAGCCTCTGCTTCCAACCAAAGTTTGGTGTTTTTATCCATTATCCAATTGTAGAAGAAATCTTCATCGCTGCTTTGCGTAACATTGCCATAATATCCCAATCTAAAAGGATAATAATGAGTATCTGTAATATGAGTTACAACAATATCTTTAGCATTTGTGATTTCTGTTGCCGCCGATGCCTCGCCATTTACGTTTACGCAAACCAACGCAACGCAAAGGATTATCAGACAAATAATAATGGTAATAAATTTGCCGTGGCTTCTTATGTAGTTGACCATCCCAATTCCTCCAAGCACAGTAATATGT
>DATFIH010000114.1:0-5479 GCA_035270205.1 Clostridia bacterium
AGCATCCATACCGTATAAATACGCTATAAATGCAGAACTTCCTATAATCGCAAAATACAATAAGATAAATATAAACACAAAAACAAGATACTCTTTTATATGATAAGTACGAGTAATTATTGCTGAA
This sequence comes from Clostridia bacterium, assembly GCA_035270205.1. GTDB lineage: Bacteria > Bacillota > Clostridia > Christensenellales > DTU072 > CAG-1782. The sequence continues at coordinate 128 of DATFIH010000114.1, forward strand.
TTTACAAAAGGTACTACTAGCAATATATATCCGTATTTACCAATATAAAGGCTGACTATATAAATGCAACTACCAATACACGCGGCAATTAAAATCTTCCCAAAATCAGTATTTTTGTTTGTTAATACGCAAGAAAGATACTGTACAAATAACAGTAAAGTTAGATTGTTTATAAACAGTTCTTCAACATAAACTACCATTTAATGACATAAAAAAAGCAAGAATCTTCTTAAATTCTTGCTTTTGTACTCCATTTATAATTTTTTTTAGTTGTTGTTACGCAATTTTTTTATTCTTTGCAAAAAGCCTGGAACAGCAGTTTCTTCTATTTCCTTGTTATTAATACTACTAGATGCAACTTCGTCAATAATATTGTTATTTATAGGTGGCATATTATAAGTATCTTCTTTGCTGGGCTTGTTTTCAACATTTTCATACTTTGGCAAATTGGGCATTATATTGCTCCCACCGTCAAAACCTGTGGCAATTATCGTAACTTGCACTTCATCTTTCAAATCTTCTTCAAACCCTAAGCCGGTTATGATATTTGCATCGTCAGCAGCAACATTTGTTATAAGCTTTAAGGCTTCTCTTACTTCGTTGCCGTTTACACTCAAGTCAGCAGTAACGCTTACAATAAGTTGAGTTGCGCCAGTTATATTGCTTTCAAGTAGCGGTGATGCTGCCGCTTGTTTCAGAGCTTGTAAAACTCTATTTTCGCCCTTTGCTTTGCCTATTCCGATGTGGGCAGTACCCATTTTTCTGATAACTGTATCTATATCCGCAAAGTCAAGGTTCATAAGTGCGGGTCTTACCACAATTTCGGTAATACCGATAATACTGTTGTGCAAAACATCATCAGCTAACTGAACAACGTTTAGTAGTGGCGTTGTTGGTGAAACGAATGAAAAAGCTTTTTCATTGGGAATTACGATCAAAACGTCTACTTCTTTACGCAGTTTTTCAATACCGATTTCGGCAACTTGCATTTTTCTGCGTCCTTCATATTCGAAAGGTTTGGTAACTACTGCAATGGTTAGTATATTCATTTCCTTTGCGATATTGGCAATAATAGGTATTCCGCCTGTGCCTGTGCCACCGCCCATTCCTGCTGTTAAGAACAATAGGTTGGCTCCGCTTATAGCTTTTATAATGTCGTCTTTATTTTCCAGCGCCGCTTGCTCGCCCACTTCAGGTTTGCTACCTGCGCCCAAACCATGTGTAAGCATTCCGCCAAGTTGCAATTTGGTAACTTCATCCGCAACATTATTTAGAGCCATCATATCGGTATTTGCCGCGATAAATTCTACCTTGTTGCCTATATTGGCTGAAACAAGACGATTTACGGCATTGCTACCGCCTCCACCTACTCCAAATATCTTGATATTTACTATATCTTGAGGGGTTTGTTCCCCACCATAATTGAAATTCATTAGTATTTAAATCCTCCCACTAGTATTTTGGTAAAAACCAATACGCGATGACGTATTAGTTTGAATTTTTTCAAGCTGGCTAACCAACGGATAATCACCTGCTAATTCATAATTAATGCGCTTAGGCTCTAGTATCGTCAACATTTCGCCGCCTAGAGCGTTATTAAATATTTCTTTCACACCGCGTACTTTACAAACGTCACTTCCGGTAACGTAAATAGGTAGCGAGTTTTCTAACTTTAAAGCGATAATTTCGCTTTTAATATTGTCGGCTATATAATTAAGAGTGTCGACAACTCTTTTGTTGATAGCTTTCATATTATATTCGGCAAGGGTGTCGCCATCGTTAAGTATATAAACATCAGTATCTATGCAATTCACATTAAGATTAAGTTTAAAAAGTAGCGATTTTGCTTGTAAATATCCAATTTTTAACAAATCTTGTAAAGCATATACTATATGATTAGCGCCCCAATCAACGTATTTTGTGGTAAGAACAGCTTTTCCTTTACATAAGTTTATCGACGTATGTTCTTCCCTGATATTGATAAGCAACCTAACTGCACCCGGTAAATTTATGTCTTTATCGGCTTTTTCAATTGATACATTACTTTCCCCTACGTACAGAAAAGTTTTTTTAAGGCTTTTTGCCGAGGTATCAAAAAATTCTTTAATACGTTTTTCCAAACATATCACCGAAACCGTTCCATAAAGTTTGGAACATTCTTCGCCGATAGGATTGAGCATAATAGGATTATTAATCGATTTGAACGAAATAGGTGTATAATCAATCACTATATAATCCATATCAGGTGATTCGCATTTTGCGCATAGCATATCTACGTCACGCTTGGTTATTTGTTTGCCACCAATGCTTACTTCGCTTTCTGCGACTGAAGTAATTATAAAAGTTTGTGGTAACACAACGTAAACTTTAGACGGTAAAAATTTTACCTTTTCAGCAAGTTTGCAAAATAAATCTTGAATAATAGAGAATAATTTGTCTGGTTTGTTAAAGCTTTTATAATCAGCTCCGTCATAATTTGCGCTTAAAGTGTGGATAGGTTGAAAAAAATCACCGCTTTTTTTAAAAGCAAGTAATCGTAAACTTACAGTATTTACTTCTAAAATTGTGACTATCGAACTGTAAAACATAGAACTCCAAACCATTAATATATTTATTATATATTAATAGCACAGTAATGTCAACAGCAATTAGTAGCCTAATAGTGGAGAGTAACACCCATTCGTTCAGGTATTGAAAGAGATAGATAGCTATTGTAAAGTTGCGTTGTACTAGATGAAACATCCACACGATTTACAATAATAACTGCGTTATTTTGTCTAAGTTTAACGGTTAAACTATCTTCATTTATAGTAATATTTTCCACAAAAGCCACGATACTACTTTCTTCCAAACCTTGAGCGTAAAGAGTAGAGACAAAAGAACGTACATCTATACATTCCTGAGTGTCAAAAGTATTTTTTACAGTGTAATTAATAACGTTTATAAGCTGAACGGAATTTATCTCGTCCAAAGTGCCACTCCTTTGAAAATCCATATCTGTATAAACATACCCTTCATAAGTATCGGTATTTGCTTCAATTGAAAACATTGGAAGCCTTTCTTTTACATGTATTATCACAGTATTTGGAAAAGTTCTTTCGATATTGACAACCAAACTGTTGGCATAATAGGTATTAATACTTTCTTTAATTTTGCTTTCTCTAACGTTAAAAATATTGGAATTAGCTTTAATGTCGGCTATCTCTAAAATAGAGTTTTCCGTTGCGATTCCGGTTTCATTTTTGAATTGAACCATAACGTTGCGTACGGTAAAAATTTGTCCAAATGTTATTATAAGGGCAATCATTACTACGCTAATCGCTATCGCAATATATTTTTTTCTCATATTCTTATTTTTGTATTAACTCCTAAAGTTATTAAGAATTTTCCTAAATTATTATAGATATTCTATACTCTTGTTATGTCGGCTCCTAAAGATTTTAAGGATTCTTCCAAATTTTCGTATCCACGATCGATATGGAAAATATCATTGATTACCGTAGTACCTTGCGCATTTAGCCCTGCCAAGACAAGCGCTGCTCCACCACGCAGGTCCTGAGCATCAACCTCGGCGCCCGTAAGTTGCGATACGCCTTTTATTACTGCTGTTCTGCCATTGGTTGTAATATCTGCGCCCATTTTTTTAAGTTCGTTAACGTGCCTAAAACGATTTTCAAAGACATTTTCAGTTAATATACATATCCCGTCGCTTACAGTTTGAAGAGCCATCATCGGCGCTTGCATATCTGTAGGAAATCCCGGGTAGGGCTGAGTAGCAATGTTTTCTACAGCCATACGGTTTTCTTTCGCCTTTATAGTAATAGTATCATCTTTAAAGGCTATATGGCAAGAGGTTTTGTTTAATTTGCTAAGTAATGAGTTTAAATCTCCCGAATTGGCATTAGTTAAGGTTATCTCTCCGCCCGCAATTGCTGTGGCAATTGCAAATGTTCCTGCAACTATTCTGTCGGGCATTGCTCTATATGTTGTTCCGTGCAAGCTTTCTACACCTTCAACTTTTATAGTAGAAGTCCCTGCCCCTGTTATTTTTGCGCCCATAGCATTTAGAAAATTTTGCAAATCTAAAATTTCCGGCTCACACGCTGCGTTTCTTATTACCGTAACACCTTTAGCTTTAACTGCTGCTAACATTACGTTTTCGGTTGCTCCTACACTCTGATAATCTAAATTAATCTCTGCACCTACCATTTTTGTTGCGTCACAATAAATGTATCCTGCTCGTTCCACTATCCTTACGTTTAGCTCTCGCAACCCCTTAATATGTATATCGATAGGTCTAAGTCCTATGTCGCAACCGCCCGGGTAGGCAACCTTTGCATACTGTTGCCTTGACAGTATAGAACCTAGTAAAAAAATAGAACTTCGCAACTCTTTTGCAAGTTTATTATGTATTTCGTGAGATTTTAATTTTGTTGCTGAAATTTCGGCAATGTTGCCGTATCTTACGACGTCGACTCCAAGCGACATTAATATTTGTGTCATATTATGTACATCTATAAGATTCGGAACGTTTTCTATTACAATTTTATCTTCAGTAAGTATGCTAGCCGCAAAAAGCGGTAAAACTGCATTTTTTGCGCCTTGAATTTTTATACTTCCGTATAATTCTTTCCCGCCATTTATTATAAATTTTGACATATGCTCCCCCATAATGCTGTTCTCTTACAAATTGATAAAAAAACTGCCTCAATACATCTTATGGGGACAATTGGCGGTTGGTTACGCTAGCTATGTTATATAACAAGCCGGAAATAAACATAAACACCATAAGAGAACTTCCTCCTGCGCTTACATATGGCAAAGGTACTCCTGTCGGTGGAATAGTTCCGCTTACTACCGCTATATTTATTATAGTTTGTAAAGCAATTATCGAGGTAAGTCCTGTTGCTAGCATGGTATGGTATTTATTTTGCGCTTTCATAGCTACGCTTATACCCGTATAAATAAGAAGGGCGAAAACTCCTATTACGAATATGCAACCTACCAGTCCTAACTCTTCGCCTATCACGCTAAAAATAAAATCATTTTCTGCAAAAGGCAAAAATAAGTATTTTTGACGGGAGCGAAACAGTCCCACACCGAACAGACCGCCAGAACCAAGCGCATAATACGATTGAATAAGCTGATATCCCTCATCTTTTGGATTTTCCCAAGGATTTAAAAATGCTAATATTCTCTTTATTCTGTATGGCTCTAAAGCTATTAAAAGTGGAATTGCAACAGCTATAAATATTACCATTAGGACAAAAAGCTTTTTTGGGCTACCGCCTATGTAAAGAACAAGTATAAGAGCCACTCCTACGCACATTGTTATACTCATATTCGGTTCCA
>DATFIH010000115.1:0-2725 GCA_035270205.1 Clostridia bacterium
CTTAACTCCACAAATTAAAAAAATTCATATACCTGTTTTGCTTGTTTGGGGTGACAAAGACAAAGATACCCCCATATATATGGCAAAGAAGCTTTATAAAAATTTGGCATATCCCACACTCATTATATTCAAAGGCTCGGGACATTATGCCTATATCGAACGACAAAACGAATTTTATATGCTTCTAAAATCATATTTATCGGAGGGAACGTATGCACTGGCTGACATTATCGGGAATCATAATCTTTGGAATTGTATCCTCCTTAAGGTACCACACACTTTGTCAAAACAATAATTATAAGCTACCTATCTCAAGCAAACTATTTACACATATAGCTAGCTGTCTTGCGATTATATTACCATCTATTATTGCTTTTGCTTTTATACGCAATTATACAACTACTGTTTATGCGTTATCGGCAGGTTATTTTATGTTGTTTGCATTAGGTTTTGTCATTATCTATTCCAATTTTAAAACAAAACTTAAATTTACATACAGAGCAACAATTAGCTTGGTTTTTTGCAATTATATACAAATAATGATAGTCGTAATACTAGGTTTGTTTGTGACAAATGCAATAGCTTTACTTATAAGCTGCGTAGCAATATATGCGCTTACACCGCTTATTATAGCAGGCGGATTTAAATTATTGAATCCAATCTTTGTAAAAAAAAATCAGAATTTCATAACGAAAGCTACCGAAAAGCTCAACAAGCTGAGTCCGATTAAGATAGGTATTACAGGAAGCTATGGTAAAACCAGTTGTAAAAATATATTAGCGCATCTTTTAAGCGGTAATTTTAAAGTATATGCAACTGAAAAAAATTATAATACGCCAATGGGCATAGCGATTGGAATAGATAAAATGGAAGAAGATACGCAAGTATTTATTGCCGAAATGGGAGCGAGAAAAACAGGTGACATCTCAGAACTTTGTAGCTTGGTAGAACCTGATTACGGCATCATTACAGGTGTAACTAATCAGCATATGGAAACGTTTAAAAGTATAGATAATATTTTTGATGAAAAGTATAATTTAGCAATAAGTCTAACAGATAAATCAATGTGCGTATTTAATGGAACAGATAAATATACGCTCAAAATGTATAAGCAATATAAAGGTAAAAAGTCAGTAGTGCGACTTAACAATTTTGCAGACCTTTACGCGAATAATATTGTTACAGACAGTGAAGGTAGCAGGTTTACTATAAATTACAAAGAGGAGCATTTGGTATGCCAAACTAAGCTACTTGGTAGACATAACATCGTAAATATATTACTTTGTAGCGCGCTTGCTCTTGAAATGGGCGTTACTTCGGGTACGCTGATTAATAGGATACAAACTCTTCAGCCGGTGCCGCACAGATTGCAATTAATTAAGTCAAACGGTATAAATATTTTGGATGATAGTTATAATGCCAACACTTTAGGCATAAAGTATTCTTTAGAATGTCTAGGTTATTTTGATACAAGAAAAGTTGTACTTACTCAAGGGATAGTAGAGCTTGGAACGGAGCAAAAAGAGACGAATAAAAAGATAGGGCATATGATTGGTAATGTTGCAGACGTGGTGATTTTGTGCGGAATAAATGCCGATGAAATTAGTCAAGGGTTGAAAGATTGCGGTTTTGCTAAAAAAACGTATACTTATAAGACCTTAAAAGAAGCAAAAGCCAATTTTAGTACTATACTGCATAAAGGTGACACTTTACTTATTCAAAATGATCTTCCAGACGTAATTTAGGAGGATACTATGACCAAAAATATAGCGCTTGTGTATGGCGGTGAAAGCTGTGAACATGATATCTCGATAATTACCGCTTTAGGTATTTATAATGCAGTTCGTTGGGATTATAACGTCATACTAACTTATATGAAAAACGGCAAGTTTTTTATAGGTGAAAAGCTATCTAAAATAAAGTCTTATACAAGTTTTACAGACAATAAATTAACCGAAGTTTTCTTCCAAAACGGTTGTATTATAAAAAAGAAAAAACATTCGTTCCAATACCAAATGATAGACTGCGCTTTGCTTTGCAATCATGGTGGAGAGGGTGAAAACGGAAGTTTGTCGGGCTACTTTGAAATAGCAAAAGTGCCATATACTGCTTGTGGCGTTTTGGCAAGCTCTATTTGTATGGATAAGATTTTTACAAAATATCTGCTGGAAAAATTCCACATTCCCGTACTTACTTACAAGGTTTTTAAAAAAGGTATGGATTTTGACTATTTGCAAGACTTAGTTTATCCTGTAATCATTAAGCCTGCTTGCTTAGGCTCTAGCGTAGGGATTAGTTTGGCAAATAATATTGACGAATTGAAGACAGGAATTGAGTTAGGGCTTATGTTTGACAACAAATTACTAATAGAAAAAGCTTTAACAGAATTTGAAGAATTTAATTGCGCCGTATGCGCAGGCGATAATGATATATTGGTAAGCGAGATAGAAAAACCTATTTTTAAAACAGGATATCTAAATTTTTACGATAAATATATTTCGGGGGATAGCGTTCGTGAATTGCCAGCTAATATTCCCGACAAGGTGAGTAAAAAAATTAATAGCTTGTGCAAGCAAATATACACAATGTTTGAACTTAAAGGAGTTGTGCGTATAGATTTTTTGTATAAGGATGAAAAATTGTATGTAAACGAAATAAACACCATACCAGGCTCGTTATCTACCTATTTATTTAAATCAAAAAATATTGATACCATAACGTTAAT
>DATFIH010000116.1:0-5388 GCA_035270205.1 Clostridia bacterium
CATATGAGATTGTTGAAACCAATAAATAAGTGCAAGTTATGCAAAATGGCGGTGACTTTGTAAGGCATGAAACCTCTAACAAAGTATACAATATGTGAAATAGTTAAAAAACATTAGCAAAAATTACAAAAAAGTGTTAATATAATAATACAGCGTGTATCGATAACAAGTGTAAATCCAGTTGTTATAGATATGCGCTTTTTTTATCAAAAGAAAGGAAGATAGGTAATGAAGTTGAAAAGAGAGCGTAAAGAAACGCCAAGTTACAATGCGGAAGATACATTTAACGAAGTAAAAGCTCTTCAGGGTAAAGCTGTAAAAATTGAGGTAATAATCTCCAATGGTAAAACCAAAACTGAAGAGGGAGTTATTACTGAAGTTTATCCTAAACTTTTTTTACTGGAGAATACCTGCAAAGGAATAAAGTATAAGTATACACATACCTTTGTTGATATTTATACCAAACGCATTATTATTAATCCTTGCGAGGAATAAGCGATTTTCTTGTGTTTTAACAAATATTTATTTTAGGGAAATCAACTCTTTTTCCATAATTTTAGGATTTTTCTTAAGGTATTTATTGTTTCGGTCTACGACAATAAACACAACTATCAAAATAGCCATATTAGGTAGCGGAATAAAGTAACCTACGTTTAACATAGAATATCCAGCAAATCCAATTATTGATATCAGTACAAACAAATTAAATAGGGATTTAATCTTAAAAATTGCGCGCATACGATAAAAAGCTTGAATCGAATAAGCAATTATGCCAAGAATACCTAAACTTCCAAGCACTTGGAATAGAGTGGAGTGATACCAGTAGATACACATTGCTTGGGGAAAATAATATACATGTGGGTTGTAAGCAAGCCCCGTTCCAAAAAGAGGATGCTTTAAAAAGTTTTTCCATGCCAAAGCGTATAGTAGAACCCTTGACTCACTATTAGAGATTTTCAAATTATTTAACAGATCTTTTACAACAGGTAATAAAAATGTACATAAGCATATAGCGACTATTGCCAAAAATATTGAAGTCACTACTGCAAATTTCAAGCGATTTCTTTTAGTTTTAGCAACAATGATACTGGCTATGCAAGACAGGGTAATTGCTATTGTTCCAAACAACATACCACCTCTTGAAAGACCCATAACTATCGCGAGATATTCTAATATTCCTAAAATGAAGTAGGGTATAGAACGTTTTTGCGTGACCGCAAGATAGAAAGCAAAAGGCATTGCAATCAATAAAGCGTTAGATAAGTTGTTGCCCCATTGAAAATTAGAAGCAAAAAGGAAAGTGTCGGTAAAGATAAGTTGGTAATGTTTGATATAAGTGGTAACAATCATACCTATACCCATAATTCCTACGCCAATCATCATTTTTGCTAAAAATTTGGTTAAATCTACGTTTTTTTCAAAGTTGGTTTCAAAAATAGAGTTTAATAAAAGCATTCCAAAACCTAATGCCCCAACGTAATATATACCGGGCATGGAAAAGTATTGCTTAAAAGACAAGAAAAACAGTCCTCCCAAAGTTAATGCTATGGAGACAGCAAGTGTTGGAATAAAAAATTCGCCGGGAATAAGTTTTTTTGGACGGAATATAAAAAGTCGTAAAACTATTGCTATAACCATTGGTATAACAACGAGATAGATATTGGAAAAATACCCCGTCTGCCCATATCTTGCCAAGGGCACCATCGCGATTATCATCACTGCAATTAGGGTAGGAAGCAGGTCTTTACAAATAACCCATCCTACAGCAGCAATAACTACTATTATATAAATTGCGTATATCTCAAGACGAAACGCAAAACCTAAAACTCCTAAAGCTGTTATAATGCCTATATATAAATTGGAATGAAAGAATCTATTCCCGAAAGAAAAAATAGGATTATTTATGATATCCGGTGCTATGATAAATTTTCTCCTTTAGATAAATATAATAAAATTATACCACTTAAAGAAATAAATGACTACCAAATTCACATAATTTTAGGTCTTGCATGCTTAACTAAAAAATAACTTACTTTTCTTTGTTTTTTAGAGTTGTAACTCGTTTAAGAATTGATTTGTATATTCAGTAAGTGAATCCAAATCACTTTCTGACGGCGCGAATACGCATTTGCAACCTTCGCCAATTACCTTTATCCGTAAAGAATTCAGTCTCGCAATAATTGATGATACTGCTTCTCCGCTCCAACCAAAAGAACCAAAAACGCCAACAGGCTTTTTCTGATTATTTATTGCATCAACTAAAGAAAGCAGCGACCATATAGGAGCTACGGCATCTTTATTAATGGTAGGCGACCCAATCATAAAAGCATTAGATGAGTTTAACAACTTAGCTAAATCTGCTAAATCATAATCAATGATATTATAAGTTTTGCAATTTACTTCGGGGTATTTTTTTAATATCACTTGTTGCGCTGTTTTTGCAAGTTCTTTAGTATAACCGTATGCGCTACAATAAAATATAGGAATATTGATAACGTTGGACTGCTCTGCTTTGCTCCATTTTTCATACGATTGCATTATTTTTTCGAGCTGACCATTTTGGGTAAGCACAGGACCGTGACTAACAAGCGCAGTGTCAAAGTTAAGAGCCTTCAGCTTTTCAAGTCCAGCCAAAACATATGGTTTAAAAGGACTCATAATTGCATCAAAATACTCTTTTTGCGCCAATTCGTACTTGCCTTGATATGTTACGTATGTATCAATCATTCTAGGTTCGCAATAGTGCGCGCCTAAAAAATCACAAGTTACTACAGTGGCAAGTTTTTCTATATAAGTGAACATAGTGTCCGGCCAATGGAGTAAAGGCGCTGATATAAATTTTAATTCTAGATTGCCTAAGCTCAAAGTCTCGCCATTTGTTACCACTTTAGCAGTAAAGTTTTCGTCGTTGGTTATTTTCTTTAGATAAATGGAAGCTGCTTTTGTGCAAATAATTTTAGCATTAGGGCATTTTTTTAGCAATTTGTCCAAAACTCCACTATGGTCTGGCTCTGTATGGCTTAAAATAATATAATCTATATCTTCTAAAGGAGTGACTTCTTGGATGTTTTGCAAATATTCATCCCAAAAAGTTTGGTGACACGTTTCTATCAAGGCAGTTTTTTCATCTTTGATTATAAAAGAGTTATAACTGGTGCCAAAATCGGTACGCATAACTATATCAAAGACACGCAAATTTGGGTTTAGTACGCCAACGCTGTACAAACCTTTTTTTATCATATTAACAGACATGATTTCTCCTTATTCTTTATTCTTTGGTAAATTCGTCCTTGCCTACTCCGCATAAAGGACAAACGAAATCTTCAGGGAGATCTTCCCATTTTGTGTTGGGAGCTATGTTTTGTTCTTCTTCTCCAACTTCTTCGTCATAAACATATCCGCATATATTACATACGTATTTTGCCATAAATAAATTCTCCTTATATTTTTGTTTTCCACATGCCGTGGAGATTGCAGTATTCATAAGCTGCGATTAGCTTATCGTCATCTGTCAAAGTAAATGTAGCTTCAGGAGCTTCACCAACTTTTAGGTATTTTAATTGGGAGCCTTGTAGGGTTTGGATATATATCCAGCCAATAAAATGCTCAGGCAACATTGGATGCGGCACTCCGCCCACTTTAACCGTTATTTCATTGCCGTTTGTTGTAATTACAGGTAAATGCTTTTCATAAGAAGCTTCCACCGTATTTGGTGTTAGTTCATGCATTTCTTGTCCACAACAAACCATATTAACCTTCGAGTCGTGAATTTTGACAACTAAATTGCCGCATATTTTACATATGAAAAATCTTGGTTCTTGATTCATAAAAATTACCTCCTACTATAATAGGTTAATCTTATCATATAAAAAGAGTGTATGTCAATATTATTATTAAACACCCTTTGTTTTGTACCTTGACAAAACGCCTTTGCACGGCATAAAATTATAGATAGAGGTGCTTTTATGTGTGATACTTTATGGAAACGTTTAAATGGTGAAATTATTTTTGCTAAAAATAGTGACCGCTCTTGCAACGAGCCCAATTTAACGGTGTTTATTGAAGGGGGTAAGTGCGCAGAGCAAAAAGTTATGTGCACCTATATTGCCATTCCGCAAGTAAAACATATAAACTCTTGTTTGCTTGTCAAGCCTAGCTGGATGTGGGGCGCAGAAATAGGTATTAACGAACACGGCGTTACTATTGGCAATGAGGCTGTATTTACAAAATCGAATGGGAAAAAAGAAAAGAAATTGCTCGGAATGGACATGCTTAGACTTGCGCTTGAAAGAGCCGATACTGCCGAAAAAGCTGTAGATATTATTTTAGAATTGTTATCAGTTTACGGACAGGGCGGAAATTGTGGCTACGATAAGAATTTTTACTACGATAACAGTTTTCTTATTACGGATAAAGAACAAGGTTTTATACTTGAAACGTCGGGCAAAGACCACGTGCTTAAGAAACTGGAATCGTATGGCAATATATCCAATCGCTTATCGGCAGATAAAGAATTTACTAAAAAAAATACCGAACCTATATTCACATTTTTTTCCGGCTCTAAAAACCGTTTAGAAACAGGATGTGAAAAAATCAAAAATGCAACAAGTTTGAAAGACGTGTTCAATTTGCTTAGATCTCATAATCAAGAAAATGATAAAAAGCTCTTTACTAAAGGTAGCGTAAAAAGTGTATGTATGCATCAAAGCTTTTTGGGAGACCACACAACGGGGAGTATGGTAGTTCATTATGGCAAGCAGATTTCTATATGGATAACGGGCTCTTCCACGCCTTGCCTTGCAATTTTCAAACCGGTTTTGTTTGGGAAAACAGTCCCGCCCGTTTTTGTCGATGCAAAAGACAGCTTAGAATATTGGAGCAAAAGAGAATACCTAAATAGAGCGATATTCTCTAGAATCATAGATGCTGACAGCCACCGCAAAAAGATGCACGCATTAGAAGATGGCTTCATTGCATTATATTGTAAAGCGATATCCGAAAATGCAAGTTTGGAAGCCCTAAATGACATAAGTATAAAATGTTCACAGCAAGAAGATGTGTTCATTAATCAATATGAAGATGTAATAGAACAAGTAAAATATGGACTTCTAAAAAATCCATGGCGCAAGCACACTAAAAATTTGTAAATAAAATATAGAGTTACCCAAAAACGATTATTGAATATATCGATATGTTAGAGTAGATTATAGGGAGTGCAGGCGTTTATTACATAATATAATTAACAATAACTTGTCTTTATTTGCCACATGAGAAAAAACTGTCAAAATACACTTGACAGTGTTAAAGTATATAATTTATTATTAATGATACAAAAGGGAGTAGCTTGCACCTTAAATGGTGGGCAACCAGTCGTCATCTCGGCTATAT
>DATFIH010000117.1:0-6516 GCA_035270205.1 Clostridia bacterium
TCTTACTATAACTCGACCACCAATAATCGTGGTTGCCACGAATGATGATTTTTTGACCTTTTAATCTGGCTATTTTCTCAATATCGGGTAATACTTGATCCGTTGTCATGGCCCAAGAAATGTCGCCGGCAATTAGTACTATATCGTCTTCATTTACCGTATCTGCCCAGTCTTTAACAATCTTATCAAAATGTCCTACCCATTCTTCGCCAAATATATCCATGGGCTTGTTAGTACTACTGTTGAGGTGTAAATCGCTTATTGCAAAAACATTCATTAAAAAAATAACCTTTTATATTGATATCATATTATTTTATCATAATTATTATATTAATACAATACATTTGATTTTTATAAAGCTTAAAAAAATAACAGCCTCGGATCTTCCGAGGCTGTATAGTCTTTAGTAATGCTTATCGTGGAAACACTGGCGTGTTGAACATTCCGCTACAAACGTCTTCTGTATACTCTTGGCATGGAGGCAATATTGGATACCCATAAGTGGGTACTACTAATATTACGTCTGCCACTACTTTTGTAATAATCGTGACACATAGTGTGGTTGTTAATATGCAACCGCAAAGTGAACTTTGCACACCTACTATTGATGCAAGTGCCACTACTTCTGGATGGAATACTCCGTCCTGAGGAACCCTCAATATTAAATCTTGATCGAAGGTTATTGAGGATGTACCGATGATTTTGGTTCCCGCAGGTGTTGTTGCTTCAACAATAATTGGTACCGTTAAAGTATAGCTAACTCTAGAACTTGGACTTCCTGGTATTGGTGTAATACTCGTACTCGAGATCACGCCCGGGCCAGAGTTTGTTACGCTCGTAACAGTCGCACATGTTGGGTCACCACAGAAGGTAACTGTAAGTGTACTAGAGATACTTCTTTGCTGCATGCATACGTCAAATACTTTATTGACTTCTATGCAGGTTTTTTCGGCAACATTATTAGCACAACCAAATGCGGGAGCATTTCTTTGATTATTAGCCATATGAATATCTCCCTTTTATTTAGTATCTAATACATAATATGGAAGAATTTCTTTTTATGTGCCATTTATTAATTAATAAAAAAGGAGTAATATTTACTCCTCTATCTGATTGTTTGCAATAATCTCTGCTATCCGTTTACTAATCTCTTCTTTGCCTTGTCGACTTACTGAAGAACAAGTATACATATTGTCTATCCCCAGCGCCAAATAGTCGGCTATCTCTTTTTTTCTTTTCATTGCTGCGCTTTTGGAAAGTTTGTCACTCTTTGTAGCAACTACTGTAAATGGTATTCTATAATGATATAGGTACTTTATCATAAGCATATCATCTTGTGTGGGATCGTGTCTAATATCAACCAACATAAAAACATTTTTAAGTCCGTTAGAATTGAGTAAGTAGTTTTCAATAAGGCTACCCCATCTCAACTTTTCTTCATTGGAAACTTTCGCATACCCATACCCGGGCAAGTCCACAAGTGTGAACTGTCCTTTGTTTATGTCAAAATAATTAATTAGACGAGTTCTTCCCGGCTCTTTAGAAGTTCTTGCAAGACTTTTTTTATTGCAAATAAAATTAATAAAACTAGATTTTCCTACGTTTGATTTGCCTACTACCGCTATCTCGATTGGATAGTTTTTAATCTGTCCTATATCTGCTACGCTAGTAATAAATTCTGCATTGGTTATCATAAAGTACATCCTTTATACAAAATGGTGACATTAAGTCACCATCTTATTTTACGCTATTTCTTCAAGTGACTTTTTTTTCACTTTAGGGGGTGTCGTTTTTTGGATACTCTCCTTAGTGATGATTACTTTTGTGACGGTCTTATCAGACGGTATATCGTACATAATATCCAGCATTACGTCTTCTACGATACTACGCAATCCTCTTGCGCCCGTTTTCAGACTCATCGATTTTTGTGCGATTTCTTTTAAAGCGTCTTCCTCAAACTCTAGTTCAACATCATTCAGCTTAAGCATTTTTGTATACTGCTTAACAATAGAGTTCTTTGGTTCTGTTAAAATTTTGACAAGGTCACTTTCAGTTAGTGGGTCAAGCGCCGCAACAATGGGCATCCTTCCTACAAACTCAGGTATTAAACCATATTTTATCAAATCATCCGGCTGTAAGTCGTGAATATTCTCGCTGTATATGTTTTCACGCTGTTTTAGCATACCGCCAAACCCTAGATTAGATTTGTCTTTGCGTTTATCTACAATTTTTTCCAAATCCACAAATGCGCCGCCGCAAATAAACAAAATATTAGTTGTGTCTATTTGGATACATTCCTCTTGAGGATGCTTTCTACCGCCATGTGGAGGAACGTTGGCTACAGTTGACTCAAGGATTTTTAACAATGCTTGTTGTACGCCCTCGCCGCTCACATCTCTGGTTATGCTAACATTTTCACTCTTACGGCAAATCTTATCGATTTCATCGATATATACAATGCCTCTTTCAGCTTTTTTCACGTCGCCTTTGGCTGCTTGGATGAGTTTTAATAGAATATTTTCTACGTCTTCACCAACATATCCTGCTTCCGTAAGCGTGGTAGCATCTGCTACGCAGAAAGGTACGTTCAAAATATCCGCTAGCGTCTTTGCAAGTAACGTTTTACCACTACCTGTAGGTCCTAGCATAAGAACGTTACTTTTTTCTAGCATTATATCAGAATCATTTATAAGATTGTCACGAATACGCTTATAATGGTTGTAAACAGCAACGCTCAATATTTTCTTTGCTTTATCTTGTCCGATTATGCTCTCATCAAGTTTATTCTTAATTTCACGAGGCGTGGGTAGTTTATCAGATATCTCACTGTTTACCTCAGTGCTTTCGTTTTCTTCATCAAAAGCAATTTCTGATAATAATTTGTGAGCCCTGTCGATACATACATTGCATAAAGATACGCCTTTAGCTCCTGCGATAAGTATCACCGCATCGCTTGCCGAACGTCCGCAAAATATACATCTATTGCTATCTACTTCTATTGTTGTAATCATTTCTTAATCTCCTCTCTTGAGGTATACACCTTGTCAACAATTCCGTACTCTTGAGCTTCATTTGCAGTCATGTAAAAATCTCTTTCCACGTCTCTTATAATTTTTTCGATTGGTTGAGATGTGTTTTTCGCCAAAATTTCATTCATATTTTGACGAACTTTCATTATATGTTCAGCTACTATTGCAATTTCAGTAGCTTGACCTTGCACTCCCCCCGAAGGCTGATGTATCATAACTTCGCTGTTTGCTAGTGCAAATCTTTTGCCTTTTGTTCCTGAACTTAACAAGAATGCGCCCATGCTTGCGGCAAGCCCTATACAAATAGTGCTTACATCGCATTTAACATAGTTCATCGTGTCGTAAATTGCCATGCCGTCAGATATAGAGCCACCCGGACTATTTATATATAAGTATATGTCCTTGGTCGGGTCTTTTGTCTCTAAATACAGCATTTGGGCTACTACGCTGTTTGCAGCCTGAGGATTTACCTCGCCTGCAAGAAATATAATTCTATCCTCTAATAGTCTAGAGTAAAGATCGTAAGTGCGTTCTCCTCTGCCGTCTTTTTCAATAACATAAGGTATGGTCATTCGCGTCTCCTAAATATTTATTTTATTGTGTTGTTGCTTTTTAAGAAGTCAAACAACTTATCTACTATCATTTGATTGGCAAGATAGCTCATTTGTTGAGAATTCTTTTGCTCTTCGGGCAACTTATCTATCTCAGCATTCAATTCTTCAGGCGTAACAGTAATATTTTCCGTTTTCATTATTTCTTCCATAATAAGACGATATTTAATATTTTTGATAGCCTCTTCTTTCTTCTCTTCCTTAATCTTTTCTACAGTAGTGTTGGTATATTTGAGATAATCCTCAAATTTTAAGCCATAATTTTGCATACTTCTTTCTAGTTCATTAATACGATAATCAAGTTCTTCATCAACCATACACTCTGGTATTTCTAGTTCAGTATTATCTGCTATTGTATCCATAAATGTACTTTCTAGTTGATTTTCAGCTTCTTTTTTCTTATTTTCTGTAATTGTTGCCTTAATTTCTTTCTTCCATTCGTCCAAAGTATTTAATGTTTCGCTGATATCTTTTACAAATTCATCATCAAGCGTTGGCAATTCTTTGGTCTTAATAGCTTTTATACTTACAGCAAATACTGCGTCTTTTCCTGCAAGTTCTTTGGCATATTCTTTAGGGAATGTAACGTTTATGTCTTTGCTCTCGCCAACTTTCATACCAATAAGTTGAGTTTCAAATCCCGGTATAAAGGTATTGCTGCCGATTTCTAAAGTTTGGTCTTCAGCTGTACCGCCTTCAAACTTTTCGCCGTCTGTACTACCGCTATAATCTAAAGTGATAATATCTCCGCTTGCAACTGTCGCGCCCTCTTCTTTTTCAACAAGTCTGGCTCTTGATTCTTGCTCTTTTTTAATAACTTCTTCAATTTCTGCTTCGGTTACTTTTACTTTGGATTTTTTAATTTCTAATCCTTTGTATTGTCCCAATGTAAAACTAGGTCTAATTGCTGTAGTAATAACTGCTTTAACTCCATCTTCGCTAACTTCTTTAACGTCAACGTCGGGATGTCCAATTACGTCCATTTTGTCTTTTTCAATAATTGAACCATAATGTTCGCTTAGAGCTATATCAAGTGCATCCTCATAGAAAATTTCGGAGCCATAACGCTTAATTAATACGCTCATCGGCACCTTGCCTTTTCTGAATCCTTCAATAGAATATTGAAACTTTGTCTTTTCGTATGCTTTCTTTATAGCACTTGCCCATTCTTCTTTGGAAATGCTTAAAGCAATTTCAATTTTTGACTTACTCAACTCTTGTACCGAGTATTCCATTTGTAATTAATCCTCCAGTTTATTCATTTGCTTGTTTAAATTAAGTTTATATATAATAACATATTTATTGCTCATTTGCAAATTTATAAGTAAGATACTTATATGTTTTTTTATGTTTTTTGTCGAAATTTAACCGTTATTTACAGTGTCTTTATCTTTGTCTACTTTTTTATCTTTGTGTGGACTACTTGGAAAAAATTCTCTTTGGTCATCGCTCTCGATAAAGCGCATATATTCGCCTTGCCAATTATAACGAATATTTTTAAGTTCGCCGTTACGGTGTTTTGCAATAGAAAGTTTGATAGGAGAATTCATCTTATCTTCCTCATTTTCTCTGCTTAAAAACAGCACTATATCTGCATCCTGCTCGATACTTCCCGATTCACGCAAATCGCTAAGCATTGGAGTATGGTCATTACGACTCTCTATTCCACGCGACATTTGCGATAACAATATTACCGGACAATTAAGCTCTTTTGCCATAATCTTCATCATTCTTGACATCGACGCTACATCTTCTTGTCTACTACCTGATGCTCTGCCTTTATAGTTGTCTGGCAACATAAGTTGCAAATAGTCTACAATAACAAGGTCTACTTTCTTAGTTCCTGCAATACTTGGCAATCTTCTACACTGGGAAAGCACTTCACTTGGCGGTATTAATGAGCGATCGTCAACGTATATTTTACTATCGCTAAGCGTCTGATTAATTCTCCAAATATTTTTGGCGCTTTCTCCTTTTACGTCGCCTTTGCTAACGTCGGACATCTTGACTTCACCCATATTGCAAACAAGTCTTTGCGCAAGTTGTACCGCAGGCATTTCCAAGGAAAATATAGCTATCGTTTTGGGATCGCCAGATTTTATGGTGTTGGCTACGATATTAAAAGCAAAAGCTGTTTTACCTACGGACGGACGGGCTGCCAGTATAATCAAATCGCCTTTTTGCAAGCCGTTTGTAACCGAGTCAAAAATTCTAAAGCCAGTTGTAAGTCCTCTTAATGAGCCATTATTTTTACAAAGTGTATCAATTCTTTCCATCAGTTCGCTGGTAGCGCGAGAAATATGCGCAAGTCCGCCGTTATCGATTTCTTTAGATATGCCATAAATAAGTGATTCTGCCAGTCTTAAAGTAGCGGTTTCGTCACTGGATTTATAACTCGCTTCCACTATTTTATTGCAAGCGGTTATTAACGAGCGAAGCACGTAATCTCTATGTAGTATTTTGGAATAGAAGTTAAAGTTTGCGCCCGATGGCAACAAGTTGTTCAGTTCCGACAAATACATTAGCGTATTGTCATCAGATTTACCCAACTTTTCCAAACGGTCATTAACAGTTATAATGTCAATAGCTGTTCCGATTTTGTAAAGAGTTTGTATTACATCATATATTTCACGATTTTTCTTATTGTAGAATGCGTCAAGTTCCAAAACAGGTACAACTTCTTCTACCGCAGTGCCATCAATGAGCAAGCAACAAAGCAGCGATTGTTCCGCCTCAAAGTTGTTGGGAAATATTCTTATCTTTTCAATTATATTTCCTTTTTTATCTGCCATAGTAAGTCTCCTTTTTTTTCTTTTTGTGTTTAATTATCAGCACGCTAAGCGGTACACTTATTACCACTAAAGCTATTATTATTG
>DATFIH010000118.1:0-2657 GCA_035270205.1 Clostridia bacterium
AAAAGTGTAGGGAAGTATTTGTTTAAGTGTAAAGATTTGATAATCATCAACTGAGTTTGCAAAGATTACTAAAAAGTTATCTAGGTCGCAAAATTCTACCATAACTTGGCGGCATACTCCGCAAGGTGGGCAATATTCACCTTTTTTATTGTGTTCACCGCCTGTAACAGCTATCGCTAAAAAATCTTTCTCGCCGTCTGAAATTGCCTTAAAAAAAGCCGTCCTTTCGGCGCAGTTAGTAGGAGAATATGCGGCATTTTCTATATTGCACCCTCGGTATATATTGCCTGATTTTCCATATAAAGCAGCGCCAACACGGAAATTACTATAAGGTACGTATGCAAAAGTTTTTGCAATAAGCGCTTCGCTTATTAGGTTTTTTATTTCATTATCGGTCATTTGCGATAGACCTCCTCGAAAAAACTATTTCCTTCGGCTACATTAGGTAGATTAAACATCTCCAATATAGTTGCAGCTATATCTGCAAAACTATCACGCACATTTAAATTTACATTGGCTTTTATATTTTCACCATAAATCAGCATTGGCACGTACTCCCGTGAATGGTCGGTACTTTCAGTCGATGGGTCACAACCGTGGTCGGCGGTAATTATCAAAACGTCGTCAGATTTCATACCTAGTAAAAATTCGTTTAATTGCACGTCGAATTCACTTACTGCTTTTGCATAACCGTCAACATCGTTGCGGTGTCCATATAGCATATCAAAATCAACCAAATTGACAAAGCAAAGACCGTTAAAATCCTTTTTTTGCAAAGCTATGCAAATCTCCATTCCTTCAACGTTGCTTTTTATAGGATTGCTTTCACTAATGCCACGCCCTGCAAAAATATCTGCAATTTTGCCTACAGAAATTGTTGCTAAGTTGTTATTTGATAAAACGTCAAGCATAGTTATTTTTTGCGGAGCTAACGAATAATCGTGGCGTCCATTTGTTCTGTGAAACGGATATTTTCCGTCAAACGGTCTTGCAATAACTCGCCCTACCGCATCTTTACCTGTAAGGATATCTCTTGCCATTTGGCAGATAGAATATAAAGTTTTTAAAGGCACAACGTCAACGTGCGCGGCAATTTGGAAAACGCTATCGGCAGAAGTATAGACAATCAGCGAGCCAGTTTCCATATGTTCTTGTCCAAAGTCTTTAATAACTTCTGTCCCGGAATAGGGTTTGTTGCAAATAATTTTCCTACCCGTGCGACGTTCTAATTCTTCAATTATTTCCATTGGAAAGCCATTAGGATACGTTGGCATCGGTTCGTTTGATATACAGCCTGCTATCTCCCAGTGTCCAATTGTTGTATCTTTACCTTGAGATTTTTCATTAAGCCTTGCAAAGCTTGCTAGCGGCTCTCGTACGCTTTGCTCGCCCTCTAATCCAACTGTATTAAACAAACCTAGCTTAGTTAAATTTGGCGCTATAAAGTGCTGTGATTTTGATATAGCTTTTAGCGTGTTGCTACCTTCATCACCATATTTTGCAGCGTCGGGAAGTTCGCCTATGCCTAAACTGTCTAAAACAATTAAAAAAACTCTTTTAATCATATTTAGCTTATCTCAAGCGCTATTTTCATCATTGCAGTAAATGACGTTTGGCGCATTTCGGCATTTAAAGATTCTCCTTTTAATGGACAATCAGAGATTGTGCATATGCAAAGTGCGCGTTTTCCGCTTCTTGCCGCATTCATATATAATGCCGCGGCTTCCATTTCTACCGCAAGCACTCCCATTTTTTGCCATATTTTTAAACTGTTAGCATCATCATAAAAATTATCTGAAGAAAATATATTCCCCACTTTAGGCACTATTTCCATTTCCTTAGCTGCTGCCACCGCTTTTTCTACTAGTTCAAATGAAGCGGTTGGAGCAAAAGTACCCGGCAAATTATACATACTCGCGTAGCTTGAGTTGGTACACGCGCCAAGCCCAATTACTATATCCATTAGCTTAAGTTCATCGCTTATAGCTCCTGCCGAGCCTATTCTTATAATGTTTTCTACACCATAGAAGTTATACAGTTCGTAACTGTAAATACCGATAGATGGCATACCCATACCAGACGCCATAACCGATACTCTTTTATTTTTATAAAACCCTGTATAGCCATTTATCCCACGCACATTGTTGACAAGTGTTGCGTTTTCTAAAAATGTCTCCGCAATAAATTTTGCCCGCAACGGGTCACCGGGCATAAGCACGGTTTTTGCAAAATCTTCTTTCTTTGCTGTGATATGTGGTGTTGGTATCATAATATTCTCCTTATTTTTGTTGTTTGACAATCTTAACGATAGAACTTGTGCCAAGCCTGGAACAACCTAACTCAATATAGTCTTGGGCATCTTGTAACGTTTTAATACCGCCGGCTGCTTTCATTTTTACTTTTGCGCCAATATTTTCACTAAAAAGTTGGATATCCTCACGTGTTGCCCCCGCTAAAGAAAAGCCCGTAGACGTCTTTATATAATCCGCTCCTGCTTTAGTTACGATTTGGCACATCTTTATTTTTTCTTCTTCGGTAAGCAAACAAGTCTCTATAATAACTTTCAAAATTTTGTCTTGACATACTTTTTTAATTTCCTTAATTTCTTGTTCAATTATATCAAACTGTCTGTCTTTAACACTACCTAGATTTATTAC
>DATFIH010000119.1:0-10576 GCA_035270205.1 Clostridia bacterium
ATCTTTAATCTACCATTAAATCCATAAAAATCGTTGGCATTCAGTTCCGTATATTCGGAGTCTGAAGCAAAATTTACTACAAAATTACAACCGTAAAATGCGCCGTCCCTAATGATGTTTACCTGTTTCGGTATAACAAAAATTGAAAAAGAAGCAGCCATTCCGACTTGCAAAATAGAAGTTTTATCTCTATTGTATAATACGCCTGTTTCATCGCTACTAAAATAATCACTTCCCGGCACATTAAAGCTTTTTAAATTTTTACAATTTTCAAACGCACCTTCTCCTATGCTTTGTAAAACACTTGAGATATTAATGCTTTCAATCACTGAGTTATTCTTAAAAGCATATTCACTTATGCCTATTACCGGTTTTGCATTATAACTTGCAGGTATTGTTATATCTGATTTTTCCCCGTTATAATCTTCAATATAATAATTATCACCAACAGGGTTATAGGTAAAGCCGCCGCTTTCAACAAGCACAGTGTCTTCAATCTCATTAAAGTTACGATCATTTTGCCATTTTGCATATAGTGTTATATCCGTGCTAATTCCGTCCTCTACGTTGAAACTTTTGATGCAAGGCTCATCGTAGAACCAGCCTGCAAAAATGTATCCGGCTCTTACGGGATCTTCAGGCATATAACTCTCGGTAGTTCCGTCTAAAGTTATCGGTTCTATCGTGATTTTTTCCACATTGGTGACAAAGGTAATAGTGACCGGTTCTAAATCGACAGGTCTTCTACTGCATGCGCCAAAACTTAGGGCAAGGGTAAGTATTAAAATTATCAATCTTAATAAATTCTTTTGTGTAGTTTTCATATATCACCATCATAAAGTATATACTTTATAAGCCGTATTGTCAATGCCACAAACTCGTCTAAGCTCTTTTGTAAAGATAACATTTTTAGTAAATTTTACCTATTACATTCTTGAAAAATTAAAAAAATCAACTTATCTATTATAAGGAAATCTTGCCGAAGGATAATCAATCCATTTATCCTCAATATGGCTAGGGTCATCGGCTACCATAAGGAAATCGTGGGAAAAAACTTCGATTGATAAATTCTCTTTACGCTCATTGCCCCAAGTTGCATCTACCAAATACCAATCATCTTTTATATTAACCTTATTCCAAGCGTGAGCGACACCGTTACTCGTTCCCGACACTTTAATTGTTGGTATCCCCTCAATGGTGCACATGCAAAGTATCGCTTTTGCTATACCGTCACATATTGCAACGCATGATTTGTCATCAAAGGTTTGTTCATTGGTAAATCCAAACACGCCCTCAAGATAAAGGCATTTATACAAGAAAAATTCGGGACTGTTTGATTCGTCATTATTCAAAATACTCTCAGTGAAAACATAATCATAAATAACCGTATCAACAATATAATCGTAGATGTAGTGCATTTTTACGTCAGGTGGAGTAATATCTCCTACTATTTTAGACAATATAATCCGCATATGGTTATATATATACTCGGCATTGCTACCAGGTAGGCACAACGGACGATATCCTTGTTTCAGTGCAAAATAAAGCTGGTCAGTAGTTTGGACTGTTACCGTTTTTTCCACCCTATCTATTTCAAAATTCCGTTGTCTTGGAATTGCTAAATTATAATGCGGAACTTCCAAACCATAATTTTCGCTTTTGTAAACAGTATTTGTATTAGTTGTGTAGATAGGGTTGCTTTGATAGCTAAAACGCAAAAAAATGCTACATTCTACATAGTTATCTTGTAACTTATGGCTATAATTATAACCTGCGCTATCATCAAATGCGCTGATTGCCGAAGCAATCTCTGTACTATAAGCATCTTCTACCTTGGTACCTTCAGGATAAATTGATAAATAATCATACCCTAAAAACAAAGACACTTCCGAACAATAATAGGTGTTGCCACCTTCCTCCAAAACCGTCATATCGGGTTGGAATATAATAATGTAATTAAACATTTCAAAAAGTTCTAATCTTGTAGCAATATAGCGGTCCAAATCCGTCCAACCACCCGACATATTTGCTGTATACGTTTGGTATTCTTTGTCGGTAATTCCATCATATATATAATTTACCAAAAGTGTATCTTGAGATGAGCTGTTGATGCCATATAGGCTTAATGATAAATCATCAGTGTAACTATAACCTTTAGATGCCAAATCCAGCTCGCAATTTTTCGCGTCTATATCATAAGAATTGACGGCACCGCTTTTATCAACTTGTAAACAATACGAGTAATCCCCGTAATCATCCCAAAAAGCCACCATATTCCCATTGTCAAAACCAACTGACAAATCATTGCTTGAGCCATAAATAGCGTTGTCAGGGTCTGTTGTATCAAAGTAACTTGCAATAAAATTATATAGGGTATCGGTTGCGCTGTGAATAATCAGTCCTGCCAAATTGGTAATCAAAGTGCAAGATCCTAAAAAAAGCATAAGGACTAATACTAATAAAGCCGTTCCTGTTTTTTTAAATTGTAACTTTTTTATGCTTTTCTTCATTTCTCCCCTTAAGCTACCTTACAAGCAGGTGTTTTCAATTAATCTTATAAAGTATTGTGTCGCTTGCACAAGTTGTTTTACATCACACCTTTCATTTAATGCGTGAATCCTCTTTTGATCTTCCTGAGTTATTTCAAACGGAGTAAAGCGGAATACGTTGTCGCTTATCTTATAATAATGCTTAGCGTCCGTTGCTGCTATAAAAGGATATGGCATCGGCAAAAAGTCGGGGAAAACCTCTACTATAGTTTTTTTGATTTTCTTGTAAGCTTCGCTTGTTATATCGCTTATAGGCGTTGGGTCATAACCTTCGGTCAAATGACCTACGATTATTTTTTTACCAACTACTTTTTTAATATGCTTTTCCACATCTTTTTGTGTTTCGCCTATATTAATTCGGCAATTTACTACCGCAGTCGCTGTCGGAGGTATGACGTTTGGTGCATCGCTACCTTTAAATTGTGTAAAAGCGAACGTTGTACGCAACAAGCTACTTCCTATTGGATGCAAATTCACAAACAACATTTTTAACAATGGACCGAATATATCTCTGTTTACAATAACAAACTTTAATATAGGTTTCATATGTGGCGCCATACTTTTAAACAAATCTTTGACTGGCTGTGACCAATATGCTCTCATCGGGATACTTCTTAGTAGATAAACCGCTTCCGCAAGCGAGTCAACAGAACTTAACTTTGCGGGCGAAGACGCGTGTCCTCCTGCAATTGAAGAAGTCAGTGTATAGTCAACATAACCTTTTTCACATGTTCCTATAAGCGCAAGTTTACCATTTATTCCAAGTTGTTTTCCGTCAAGCACAGTACCGCCCTCATCAAATACACATTCAAAACGGATATTGTTTTCATATAGATACTTAACAATATTTTTCGCGCCATCTTTTCCGGTATACTCTTCATCGTGTCCAAAGCAAAAATAAAGTGTGCGTTTTAACTCTTTATTTTGTGCAAGAAGAACTTCCATAGCCTCCAAATTGGATATCATTTGACCTTTCATGTCCTGACTGCCTCTGCCGTGAACAAACCCATCTGCTATATCCCCTGAAAATGGGTCACGTTCCCAACCATCTTTTGGCGCTGGAACAACGTCTTGATGTGCTAAAAACGCTACAGGCAGCAAACTTTCATCTGCTCCGTTTAACTTTATTATAAGGCTATAACCGTTTATTACGGTCTTTTCTGCATTTTTAAAAATAAGCGGATACGTTTTTTCTAAAAACTTATGAAATTCTAAAAAAGGTTCATAACTTTGGTTGGGAGAAATAACTGTAATCGTAGGTATCTTTATCGCTTGACTAAGATGTTCTGTTATACTCGCCTCATCCAATGAAAAAGGCGTAAACTGTTCTTTTTCAATGGTCTCTTTTTTAGTTAATAACGTGCGTGTTAGCATGAAAATGAAAAGCACTAAGAAAGCACCACCTACGCATATCCCAACAATTTGACCCACAGTTAGCATTATCCAGCCTCCTAGCTTATTTAATAATATATTTTATTATATATTATAATAAGGCAATAAGTCAATGACTCTTTTTTTCATTCGGCCCTTGTATTTAATGCATTTTTTAAGAAAAAAATACCTAAAAAGTAAATATTTGCAAGAACTTAATTGTTTACTAAATAAGAAACTTAAGCTATAATTATATTGATATTTATGAAAACAAAAGTATTATTATTTCTTTTTATAATATTGGTATTAACAGTAAGCCTTACTGCGTGCAAGGTTAAATTTGACGACCTTACTATAATAGCGGAAAGTGTTACCGATGTTGAAGAAGGCGAATATACGCTTGATTACACCATAGATAATTTAGAAAAATACAGCGAGAACTTTGATCTTACGATATCCGTTAAGATTTTTGACGATAATAATAAAGCAATACCTGTCGAGAATAACCGTACATTTACAGCAAAACCAGATAATATTTACTATGTTACCGTATACGTAAAAACTTCTGTGGACGGAAAATATAAAACAGTTAGCAAAAGCTATACAATAACTACCGTCAAAACTGATCCAAAGCTTATTTTAAAGCTAGAAATTTTAAACAGTACTTATGAACATATGGTTATTAATCTTACCTATGGACAAAGCTATGACATCAACACCCTGCCGACAATTCCCAATGCCAACCCAACTGATGAAGGTATTTCCTATACTCTTAAAGAAAAATATTGGGTAATATATAGCGCTAACGGTAATAGAGAAAATTTGACTCAGCAACACCTTGACAATATAACAAAAACAATGACTATATATGCATATTATGACTTTTCTTCCACTCCCAAAATTTGCACTTTAAGTTTTAATGCAAATGGCGGAAATGAGATTGAATCTATTACTTCGGTTTATGGATCTTCGATAGAAAGAGTTGCTGATCCAATCCGTGAAGGCTACTACTTTTTAGGTTGGTATGATAATGAAAACTTCACCGATTTATTCAACTGGACCAATTCTACAACTATGCCGGCAACAAAAACTCTATATGCAAAATGGCTTGAAGATAATAACAGCAACGCAAAAGAGAGTTTTAACTACAAGTATGTTGCGGATGACAACACAGGTTACGGTTATTATGAAATTACAGCAAATAGCTATAAACTGCCTTCGGAAATTATTATACCAAACGGTTACAATAACAAACCTATAAAAACAATTGGAGAATATGCATTTTCAAAGCATACCGAAATAACGTCTATTACTGTTCCTGATACTATAATCACAATAGGGAATGGTGCATTTAGTGGATGCGATTCTCTTAGTAATATCGATATTTCTAACTGTGGTATTGATAAATTAAACGCTAAGGTATTCGAAAATTGTACAAGCCTAACAACTCTTATCGTGCCCGATGCTGTAACAAATATAATCAATGAGGCATTTTTAGGATGTGAAAACCTTGAAACTCTTAATTTTAGCCAGCAAAGCAAACTTAAAACGCTTACAACAAATACTTTCATATCTACCGCAATTGGACAGCTTACCCTTCCTTTTTATATGAAAAATAAAGCTGTTGCTATGACCAACAAAAATGGCATAAAAATCACGTTGGATTTTTTTGAAGAACTCCCGCAATAATTAATAAAGATATATTGTACTGCCGTAACTCTCTCCGGTGAACGGATTGACGGTGTTAATTATCTTTTTCGCGTCCGTTGTAAAACGTACTTCCAACACACCATCACCTTGATTGTCAATTTTATATTGCAACGCTGCCCCTATGCTACGCTTACCTAGCGTCCTTTCTTCGGTTGAAAGAACTTGTGTGTTGCTTCTACGCGAACATATAATGGTGTCGTACATAGCGCCTGTTGCTATGTATTCTGACTCAGAATTCTCTTTATCGCTACCCTTATAAACTGTAGACAATTTTAATTCACTGCCTACCGGCGCTCCTTTGGGAGCAAGAAAAACTTGATGCAAGTGACCACTCACCATCACATCAAGATCTATTTGGTTTAAGCGCTGATTAAGCTCAATTAGATAATCGTACATAAACAGATTGGAATCACTGGTAAACGAAGTATTAATATGGCTTATTGCTATCTTGTGTGTTACATCTTCTGCTTGATAACTATTAGTTTTGTTGTCAATAATCTCGTCAAGCAGCTCAATTTGCGCATTGCGATAACCATCAAAGTTTGCCGTTCCAAAATTTTCTTTCCACTCATCTTCATGGTTTTCTCCCATATCCAGCACTATCCCCCATACACTGCCCAATTTAAAGGAAAAATAATAGCCGTTACTTTTATTGGCTCCTACGTATTTGTATAAACTTTCCGCGCCTACGCCCTTAACTTCGTGATTGCCTCTAGCATAAATTACAGGAATATTTCCGCCCGAAACACCGTGCGCTAGTTTTACTATCCTTTCTAAATCGTATTTGCTAGATAAATAGGAAACAGTATCGCCTCCGAGTATTACAAAATCAGTTGCATCGCCGTAATAATCAGTAGTTGAAAAAGCTTTTTTGTTGTTGCCGTGAGTATCGCTTACAGCATAATACTGTATTCCGTCTGTAGTATCTACGGGACGAAATAAATAAGTTTTGGAAAAAGTACGACCTAAAAGCGCAGAGTAAGACTCTTCGTTTATCATTGTTTTTGAATAAACGGTATACCTTTTTGCATTATCCAGAGCTTTTTGCGGTACTACAACTTTATGCACAGTATCTGTACTTCTTATGCTCCCGGCAAGTTCGTCATAGTATTTTGTTCCGTCAATTTCCACCCAGCCCAATGCTTTATTGCTTGTTGCCCAAACTATTTGATACTCGTCTTCTACTGCATATACTGCCGCGCCTGTACTCATATAGTTTATCTTTAAACTACTTATGTCTGTGAATCCAATTATTATACCTAGGATAAGCACAATACAAACTATAGTGGCTACTGTTTTAGTATATATTTTTGATTTGTGGAAATAGAAAATTAAGTATACAATGATAGCAACTGCCGCATACACAATGAGCAATTTGACCATTTCCACTAAAAACACTCTATAATTATCTATGTTGCCAATAAACCAGCCTAAAACTAGTGTAAAAAACAATATATCCAATATAGCCAACACAATCAATCTTATTTTATTATTTTTATGCAATAAATTAATAAAACTTACTACTACCATGGCAGCAAGGATTGCGCCCAATAGATATGTAGCAAAAGGAAAATGCAAAAAATAACCGAGGAAGCCCAAAACGCTTCTCATTGATACATACAAAAACAAATTTAAAGAAGCTATTACGCTTACGATTATTGCTGTTATTTTTTTCTCAAACATAGTAAACTTTCCTCTTATATTTTTATTTTACTAGCCTTTTGATTACGGTATATTGTCCAATAATTAAATCCTGCAATCTGCGCAATTTCTTTAGCTAGGTCGTAATTTTCACAAATTCTCGTGACTATATGCGCGTCGCTTGCGAAGCTGATATTTTCTCCACCTAACTCCTTATACCTCTTCACTATATCAAGATCCGGCATAAAACCGTTACCTTTAGTGTGGGAGTTTAGTTCTAAGCATTTGTCTAGTTCTATAATTCTTGTTAAAATATCGTCCAATATGTCGGGGAAATCTATATACCTTAATGATTTATCTTCAAATGGCGCATTCTTCTTAACATACCCTAAGTGCGAAACTCCGTTATAAGGATAAGGCGCCTCCAAACTTTCACGATATTGTAATAGATATTTTTCATAACTGGCTTTTTTATCTCTACTGTCAAAATAATGTTCGAAATAACAATCTGCACCGTCTACCGTGTGGGTAGAATTAAGAATGTAATCAAACTTATCAAAAGGCACTACCTTTAAATAATCATTAATTGCCTTTTTGCTATACCCACATTCTAAGCCAAGTGCAACAAAAGGATATTTTTCTTTTATCTTTGATACTGCCTCTATATATTTGTCAAAATTAATTCTCTTTATTTCGGCATACTCAGGAATATAATTATAGTCCATATCGCAATGGTCGGTAATGGCATAATATTCTACGCCAAGACTTTTAGCTGTTTTGACCATATCCTTAAGGCTGGACTTTCCATCAAATGAAAATTTTGTATGTGTATGTGTATCAATCATAATTACATTTTTTTAGGTGCGCTTATTCCTAACAAACGCAGACCCTCCTCTATAACAACGTGTGTACATTTTACTAGCATTGCGCGAGCAATAACTACGCTCTCTTTTTCGTTAAGTATTCTATGCGCATAATAAAAACGATTGAACTCTTGACATAAGTTTACAAGATATCTTGCAACGTAGCAAGGCTCATATTTTTCAATAGCGTCGGTAAGAATTTTGGGGAAAGCTTCGAGTGCAGCAATTACTGCATTGCCTTCAGGATTATTGATAGCGTCAAAGTCGGCTTTTTCATAGTCCAAACTACCTAACTTTTCCAAAACACTGTTGCATCTTGCATTGGTATACTGAATATAGGGTCCTGTTTCGCCATCAAAGTTTAAGACTTTATCATAGCTAAACACAATATCTTTAATACGGTTATTATATAAAGCGCTAAAAATTATTGCGCCTACTCCTACCATTTCGGCAACTTCTTCTTTGCCTTCAAGGTCGGGACTTTTTTGTTCTATAATGACAAGACTTTTTTCTACTGCTTTATTAAGCGCATCCTCAAGTAGCACAACTTTACCTTTTCTTGTGCTCATTGCTCCGTCTTCCAAACTCACCATACCAAACGGTACATGCACCAAAGATTTATACCAAGGCTCACCTAAAAGTTCTATAACCTTAAACCATTGTTTAAAATGTAAATTTTGTTGATAAGCGACTACGTATAAACATTTTTCAAAATTATAGGTGTTTTTACGATAATATGCGGCGGCTAAGTCACGTGTTGCGTATAAGGTTGCACCGTCAGCTTTAACGATAAGACAAGGTGGCATTCCATATTCAGAAAGGTCAACTATTTTTGCGCCCTCGCTTTCTGTAAGTAGCTGTTTTTGTTGCAACTTGTCTATTACAGGTTGCATTTTATCATTATAAAAAGATTCACCGTTATAGCTGTCAAAAGTGATTTTTAGTCTATCATAGGTCTTTCCCACTTCTTTTATGGTGACTTCTTTAAATATATTGAACAAACGCAAAGCTTCTTCATCATTTTCTTCTATTTTTTTAAACCACTCGCGCGCTTTATCGTCCAAAGATGCATCTTTTTCACTTTCTTCGTGATATTTTACATAAATTTCAGTAAGTGCTTTCATTCCTCGCGCCTTTAGTTCTTCTTCACTGCTCCATTTTTTGAATGCTACAATCAATTTCCCAAATTGTGTTCCCCAATCGCCTAAGTGATTGATTCCGACCAAGTTATAGCCAAGTTTTTTATAAATTTTATATAAGCTACCACCAATAACCGTAGTACAAAGATGCCCTATATGAAAAGGTTTTGCAATATTTATGGAAGAATAATCTATACAAATAGTCGCGCCTTTACCGATATCGCTGTTACCGTAGTTCTCATTTTTTTGAAGAATTTCACCAATTACTTTTTTAGCTGTAAAAAGCTTATCTGTATAAAAATTTATATAACCATTGACTGCGTTTGCACTAACTAAGGGACTTGTTAAATTCCCGAATGAATTAACCAAATCATTAGCTATCATTTGTGGGCTTTTTCTTATAATTTTACTAAATTT
Source organism: Clostridia bacterium (assembly GCA_035270205.1). Lineage (GTDB taxonomy): Bacteria > Bacillota > Clostridia > Christensenellales > DTU072 > CAG-1782. Next base: position 9,691 of record DATFIH010000119.1, read on the forward strand.
AAAACACGGCAAACAATAATCTCCCAAGCTTGCATCACTAGGCACTGCAATACTATCGATTATTTCTTGCTCCGTAACGCCATCAATTTTTATTAATTTTGCAATTGCAAGTATTTTTTCATTAACCATTTGTTATATCCTCTATTTCTTTTATGCTTTTGTCACTTATATGCAATTTTCTGTATTTTTCCAAACCTTCAACCGAAAATTTTGTACACGTTATCAGTGTTTGTACGTTTTGTATACGCTCAAATAAAGCTTTGCGCCTTGTGTTATCAAGTTCACTAAGCACGTCGTCCAGTATAAGTATAGGCTGTTCCCCCGTTCTTAGTTCAAACATCTTAAGCTCGGCAAGTTTAATACTAAGCACGGCAGTTTTTTGCTGTCCTTGCGAGCCAAACCTTCTAATATCGATATCGTTAGCTACTATATTGATATCATCACGATGCACACCTACCGTAGTATATTCTAACTTAGAATCCTTTTCCAAAGATTTATCATAAAGCTTAGCAAGACTTCCTTTTACATCGTTAAAGTCGACGTTTTCGGTCTGGTATATCAGTTCTAATTTCTCCTTACCTAATGTAAGATAATTATGTTCGCTTGCAGCTATCGGCGCCAAATCTTCCAAAAATTCTTTTCTGCGTAAAATAATATATTCTTCAACTTCAAGCATACTTTCGGTAACTAAATCTAACATTTCCTTAAATTTAGCGCTATTTTTATGAATTTTTAACACCTTGTTTCTTTGAGCTAGCAGTTTATTGTATTTTGTCAAACTATAAAAATACAGTTTGTTTTGCTGACTCAAGCTTATATCTAAAAATCTTCTTCTATCTGTCGGACTTTCCTTAACAAGCCCCATTTCATCAGGACTAAAAAACAC
>DATFIH010000120.1:0-5782 GCA_035270205.1 Clostridia bacterium
ACTAATATCCTTAGAATACGATAGAACGACGATAGAACATTGTCTACTTTAGATAGAATTCAATTTTATCTCCTGAAATTCGATTATTTTAATGAGCGTGTATGTATAATACGCAAGAAATTGCTGATAATTATAGTAATATAAAAAATGGAGGTTAAACTTTATGGCAAATCAAATAGCAACTAAAAATCTTCAGTATGTCACTGATATTTTAGGAGCAGAGAAACTCAACTACGAAAAAATATGTCACTATATGGATACCGCTAAGGATCCTGCGTTAGTAAATTTACTAGCACAACTTAAAGAGGCTAGCAAGGCTCACTATGGAGCGGTCTACAACTATTTAAAGTCGCATCAATAAAAAGGAGAAATAATTATGAATACCCAATTAAATGATATCCAAATAATTCAAGACGTGTTGTCTAATGAAAAAACCCTTGCAAAATTGTATATGGATGCAATTTTAGAAAGTAGTTGCACTAAGATGAGAAAAGTTTTTGGCAACGTTCATATGGACATCGCTGAAAAACAATATCAATGTTTTGACTATATGGCACAAAACAACCTTTATCCTGTAGAATATGCCGATTCTGAAAAGCTAACAGAAACTATCAACAAGTTTGCTGTCCTATAAAACAAAAGTTAAATATATAGTTACTGAAAGACAACTCTTTGACCGAGTTGTCTTTTCTTAACTAAACAAGTTTTGTCTTTTCTTAGTCTTAGACCAATGAATAAAGCCATAAATATCGTTAGCTAGAAACACAACAAAGCAAAGCACCAAAGGCAAATAGCTCAAGTTACTCATAGTCGCAAGAATCCACAAAAATATCAGTACGATATCATTGAAAGCGTATGCTAAGGCATAGTACTCACTTCTGCGCATTGTTAGATAAGCAGCTATAAAGCTAGTGAGTACGGAAAGCGTGCTAGTTATAAGGTTGTTTGTATTAAAAACTTTTAAGATAAAGTAAAAAGCAATTGTAACGAAAGCTCCCAGTAAAAACATCAACAAATATTCTCTTAGTTTTAGATGCGCCACCTTAACTTCGGATTTATTGCCTTCAAAAGGATTTCTTAGCCAGGTAACAATGGACGCTATAGCTATTGGCATTGACATACCCACATAGGTTATCATTTCACCATAATATTGATATGAAAAAGAAATTATCCCATAAAATACACAAAAAATAACCGTCAAAAACTGACCTATGACATTACCTTTTGCGACAAATATCAATGCTGTTGCGCCAACTAATGATGCCGCTAAATTAAAATAGTCTTTATTGCTGGTAAAGATAAATGAGACAACAATTACAAAATAAGAACCTAGCCATAGACAGATTTCGAATTTTGTAAATGATTTGAAAGTATCAATTAAGAACTTCAATTTTGCCTCCACACAATAACAACAATTCTATCATAAATAAATAAAAAAGCCAAACCTAAACTACATGTTCAGATTTGGCTCTTATTTTTGTTACTATTACCTATTTTGATACAATTACGTATCCATAAGCAATTTTACGATAACGCTTATTTCTTTTATAGGACATATTACTCAGCCGGCGAAATGTTTTCATACCCTTCATTTTCTCCAGGAATGACAAAATCAGTGTCTTCGACAGTGCCACCGAGTTCTGTGATAAATACCGATATCGTCCCGATTTCTTCTCCGTCATCGACGTCAAATTGCGTTCTTACGATGACAGGGGAGTCCTTGCGAAAATTCAATCTCAAAGTTACAGCATCTTCAAGCGGTGTTTCAGTTGTAGTAACTTTATTGTATTCAAATTGAATTTCAATTTTTTCGCTAACTTATTAGTAATTGATAAGATTCCATCGTCGCAACTTGTCATAAAAATGAAAAACAGCATTAAACCGTATAACAGAAAAACTGTCCTGCTTCTCAGCAGGACAGTTTATAAGTATTATGAGAATTAGTAACTTAGGGGTTATTTCGCCTAATTAGCAACGATTATGACAATATCAGTAAAAGTATCCTCGGCGTCTGCTTCTCCGCGCTGACAAAACGTTACAGTGCCCTCTAACACATCGGTATTTTTAATAAACTCTATTTCTAAATTATTTACTTGAGGCAAATATGTCCCTGTTTCATCAGCATAATAGCAAACAAAATCAGGCATATAGAATGTTAAATCTACAACAAACTTGTCGTCAACATCTAACTTTGCTTCGAATTTTTCCATTGTCATTTCATAATATAAGTTGTCGTCCTCTTCCCACACAAAATCACCGATTTCAGCATATTGCGCAAGAGAAGTGCCATCACTAAAAGTCATTTTCATAATAGGAAGATGGAAGTATAAGGTAATATGCACAATACCATTATTCGAATAGGAGTCTTCTAAGCATAGATAAAACTCTACCATGTAGCAAGTAGTAAACTCTTCGTTATTGGGATACATGTTAAATGTATGCGCTATTCCGTTGCTTATTTCTGTAATTGTATCTTCTTCCACACAAAGATATTCAGAGGTTAGTACAAAAGTAACTGTATTGTTGATCGTGTCAAAACCATTTGGATCTATCTGCAACGTAGGAATATCAATGTAAATACTTCCTTCATTTTCAAACGCCATATACATGTCAATTAAGGTATAATCTAACTCCAATAAATCCTCTCCGCCAAAGCTAAGAGTAAGTACATCTTCTGCCTCTTCAATATTGACAATCAAACAATAATTTACATCTTCTTGTCCATCGCTTGATGTTACATGGAAGTATATTTCAAAGCTTCCTGTCCCTTCATATGTTATCATAGATACGTGTTTATCTATAAAGGAAATAGCATCGGGCACGCTTGTCTCCACCGTACAGGAAGCAAAGTCAGGATAAACAAATACAATAAAGTTGCCGTTGACTGAAGAAATTGTAGCTTCCATTCTACTATCGTGCTCAGTGTTTGGCGCAAACTCTACTTCATTCAATGGTTCTTCCCTCATAGCCTCGACAAGCGTCATATCGTACACAATAAGGGTGGTGTCGGCATTTGTTTCGCCTTCGTAAATAATATTCACATATAGGTATCCTACCAGAACCGAATCCTCCAATACCGATACTGTTATCTTGTCGTGTTGTTCATTTACTTCATAGGCAAATTCGTACATACTTATGTCGTTACCTTCGTCAGTAACAATCTCTACAATGTTTGTTATGTCAGTGTAGAAATCATATCCATTAGGAATAGTAATAAAGAATACATCGTATGAAAGAGGCAGTATGCCAATATTGTTTTCTGCTTGCACTCCAGCAACATATAAATCCACATGTGCCCAAGGCTCATAACTAGGAAGATTATAGTCTGCATATAGTATGATAAATGCTTGATAGTAAGTATTTGTTCCATCGCTAACTTTAACAACAAATTCATTCCTTCCGGGATTTAGTGTTATATCACCGCCATTTTCCCAAAGTTCATTATCAGCCAGTGTTACAACTGTACCTATCGGCATTTCTCCATCCCAATAAAAAGTCAAACTATAGTTCTGTTCAGTCTCTAACGCATCATCAAAAACGTAGTATGTTTTCGAAAAATTTCCACCTGGATTGTAATGAAGATTTGCAACAACAGCATCTTCTATCTTCATAAGCGCATATTTGGGCATAAATGAAGGTTCGTAAATTATTATATCCAAATCATATTTTGCTACGCACTCACCATCATTGTCATAGACTTCTACATTGAAGTAGTTGCGCCCGGCAAACAAAATTTCTGCGTCTATACTTTCGATTTCCACACCACCATACCTTAGCTTCGTGGTAAAACCATCTTGAACGATTATATCGACAGCGTAAGACGAAGCTCCATAAATATTAGTAATGTCGGCGACAAACTTTGTTTGTGAATACATCTTTTCTTTAGTTGCGTCCATTTCTCCTATACTAATTGAACTCACAAGAAGATAAGGTAACATAATAACTTCATAAGTTGCTACTATATCATTACCCTCTTGGACAAATATTGCTAAGTGCTTGCTATAGTCATAAGAGTCTAACGTTACTGTACTTCCTTTAACTACACCGGTAACAGTATATTTACTGTCAATATTCCAGTCAAAAACATAACTGTTGGCAACATCATTTATATAATAACGGTATTCATTATAAACGGATAATTGTATTTCTTCTCCGTTAATGGTTATTTCGCTAAAATATACATCTTCGCTACTGATAGTCAAATAAGTATAAGATACGTTGCCATTTGGATTGGTTATTCTTATGGTAACTGTAAGGTCACCTGTGCCGTCATAATTTATAATATATCTGTCAAAATCTTCTGAAAGCAAAGCAAAGAATACTCCTTCGGTATATTCGCCCAACATAACGTCACAATAAGACATAAAGTCGCTTCCTAAATATGCCGTCAATTCATATTCTCCAGCTCCGCCTACCTCTACTTGCCATCTACCATTAGCAACCTCTTCAGCATAGAAGGTATCATTTTCACCATATAAATCAATGTCTTGTGGCGCAGTGGCAGGTGAATAATCGTATACATAGATGTCATAGGTCCATTCCTCCTCAATAGTTAGCGAATAGTCACCTGCAGTAGAGGAATCATAATCCGTTTCCTTGGTGTAGTCAACTTTTACTTCTTTTCTACCGCTTTTATATACTTGATATACGGTTATACCTTGATAACTAAGTTCTTCATTCAAATAATATTGATATCTAAAAGTATCATCAACCACAACATCGATATAATCTATTTCGTCTTCTATGACGCTATAAGAGGCGATATACTCCTGTTCTTTATAGGTGAAGATCAATTCTTTATCCCCTACGGAAGAAGAATCAAATCCTGTTACTTCAACCAAATCGTTAGGAAGAAAGACCGTATATCCGTCACTATCCGACAAATAAACTTGGAATATGATATCGGTCAGGTCTAATTCGGCATACTGATAGTACTGCTCATTTACCAAAAATGCGTATATCCCAGTTATGTTTTCATATTCGTCAGTTACATAAATATGATATAAAGTCTGAGTAATACCCTCTCCTATCCTTACTAATACTTCATAACAACCGTATGTGTCCGGCGTTGTTCCGTATGTGTCCGGCGTTGTTCCGTCAAAAGCGTCGGAAAATATTGTGTATTCGTACTCGGCACAGGTTCTTACGTATAAATCTCCATTTTCTTCGCTACCATAAACTGACTCAACAATAAGTCCCTCATAGGTGAATGTTTCACTCTTGCCAAACTCTGTTTGGTGAGTGCTTTCTGCTCCTACGCGATACTCTACCCAATACGGTATAGGCGCAACCGTAACTTCATAGCTTTCAGAAACATTCTCACTATATTCTACAAGAATGGAATACCGTTGTGTATCAACTTTTTCATGCTCTCTATCATAGGATTCAGAATGAATCATACATTTGCCACTGCCCAACTCTTCAGAAACTGTAAGTTCCTCGGTGTACGCGCTGTTTTCGTACATTGCATAGAATTTTGCATTGCCCAAACTAAACTCTTCGCCGTATTTAAAATCTACTTTATTGTCAACAATATATACGCCTACTACCATAGCTCTTGCCACAGTAACTTTGTAACTTGTCGTATAGTCCATGTAGGATAACAATATATCATAAGTTTGTTCGCTCTCAAGTCCATGTTCTTTGTTATATGCAGTGCTGTCAACGTCAAAGCCTGTGGTTATTCTTGCTGTTGACTGGTCACTAAAAGTTGCCGTTATTGCTAGATTAGCCGAAGAAAAATCTTCACCATATGCAAACGCCGTCTTATGTGTTGAGTCGT
>DATFIH010000121.1:0-2592 GCA_035270205.1 Clostridia bacterium
ACAATGTGCCTGTCAGTGAGGTTTTAAAGGATATGCAGGAAGCACTGGATGTGGCGTGGGACAATTCGGACAAAACAATAAAAGAGAAGCAGAGAAAGCTGTTTCCTGACGGGAAACCTACTGTAGAAGAATTTATTCTTAAGATGGCCGAGCAAGCAAAAAACTAGCCCTACCGGTGCAAGGCAACCATACACCGAGCCGATGCAGTTTTTCTGTATCGGCTCTTTTCTTTTTGAAGGGAAATATTATGACGCGACAACATGAATTTATCAATAGCAAAAATGAACTGGCAGAAAACCTACGTGATATTCGTGAAGATCATGATTTGACGCAGCGCGAAATAGCGAGTGTTATTCATTGCGCTCGATCTACTTACGCTTATTATGAAACCGCTAAAACTAACCCCTCTGTTTTTACACTGATCAAATTGGCAGAATTTTACGATATCGATATCCGGTATTTTTTGTTCCAATGGGGCAAATATAAATAAATCAACAATCAACCACGAAAATCAACGCAAATCTATTGCAAAATTCACGTTCTTTCGCTATAATAAGCTAAATACCAAAAATATGACGAGGTGAGCATATGCCGGACAATAAAAACGCGCCTGAACGATGGATATCTTTGCAGGAGGCTTGCGAGCACTTGGGTGTTAAGCGGTATAGTATCATGAAATGGATCGAGACAAAGGATATGCCCGCTGCAAAAGTTGGGCGACTATGGAAATTTAAACTCAGCGAGATTGACGAATGGGTTCGTTCAGGCGGATCGAGCGAATAAATCGCTGACGAATAATGATTATTTATTATATGGAAGGAGGCGCGGCATGGCATTATCTCCGTTTCATGCGTACTACAAAGCACGGCAATTGTCCTCATACGCAATCGGCAATGACCGGCTTTTGCCTGTGTTCGCCTCCTCCGATATTGAGGCGTACCCTTATCAAATCGCGGCGGCCATGTTCGCCTTGCGCTCTCCTTATTTAAAGGGCGCAATTTTGTGCGACGAAGGATCGCTTGGCAAAACCTACGAGGCTATGCTGGTGATTGCGCAGATGTGATATGAGGGCAAGCAAAACATCCTCATTGTTGTACCGACGCCACTTCTCTATCAGTGGCAAAAGATGTAGTAGTCAAGCAAAATTGTAACACCGTTTCAAAAAATCAAGCGTATTTATATGCCCATCTTTTAACTAAAGGGGCAAGGCCATTATTAAAAGAGTGAGGTCTTGAGTGGTTATATCTTGTAAAAATGAAATCGTAAATGCAGGCATTTAAAACCTTATCAGAGTTAAAGCTGAAAAGGTAATAGAATTCATTTTTAAGGGTATTGTAGAAACGCTCCATCGGAGCATTATCATAAGGACAACCAGCCCTACTCATGCTCTGAATAACGCCATTCTCACTGCAAAAATCAACAAATTTCTTTGATGTGTATTGACTTCCTTGATCTGAATGAAGAATGATGTTTTTTCTTTTTTTAGCCTGGTTTAAGGCGATTTTTAGAGTATTAATAGCTAACTCACTGTCAATTTTATGGGAGTTAAGACTTGCAACAACGCTTCTGTCAAAAAGGTCTAAAATCGTGCAGTTATAGCGTTTTTCACCTGTTGATAAGTGCAAATATGTAAAATCTGTACACCATACTTTATTAGGTTTAGATGTAGTAAAGTTCTGCTTTAAAAGATTAGCAAAAACCTTATGAGCTTCGCCTTTTTTATAGACATATTTACGCCTTACTATCGACTTTAAGCCAAGCTCTGACATATATGAATACACAGTGTTTCCACTTAAAAATATGCTGTATTTTTCAAGTTCGTCAGCCATCATTCTGTATCCCGGAACACCGTTTAAAGCATGATAAATCTCAGCTATTTTATCTAAAATAGCTTGTTTAGCTTTTAATTTTTCAAGCCTTTTAAACTTATTATTCTTATAAAAATAATATGCATTTGATTCAACCTTTAATCGGTTAAGAAGCCATCTAACACCGAATTCTACGTGGTTTTTAATAATAAAATCATAATTCTCTTTTACATTTCCTTCGCAAAGAATGCCGCCGCTTTTTTTAAGAATGCATTTTCTTTTCTAAGTTCTTCAATCTCTTTTTTTAGAGCTAAATAGTCACTATAATCTTGCTTTTCTGTGGCTTTTTCGGGATTGGTTTGGCATTCTTTGTTATATGATTTTAACCAGTGATAAATTGCTCCACGACCTATATTATATTCTTCCTCCAAGGACTTTTGGCTTCTTCCTTCTTGTAAATGTAATCGTATCACCTTTGCTTTTAGTTCCTCGCTGTAATGTTTCATACTTACACTTCCTTCTTCTTTTATTTTATCATTTTCGAAGGGGTGTTACAAGTTTATTATAGCACGACAATTGTATACTTGCATAAAATTTCCGACATCATGCTCTTATAATCTGGAGACAGATGCTGAATAACTATAAATGCCATTCCAGTACTATCTGGTAGCTTGCCTAGTAATGTGCAAATTGCTTCTAGACCACCTGCCGATGCTCCTATACCTACAACACTGACAACAGCCTCTTTATTTGTGTTATTATCAATAGCCATATATTATTAACC
>DATFIH010000122.1:0-12316 GCA_035270205.1 Clostridia bacterium
CAATGCTAACATCATATTTTTTTAATGGTGCATATTTGTTGATTTCTTCACTGCTTGGCAAAAAAAGTAGTTTTTTAGGCACAGGATTTAGTTTGTTTGCTGAAAAACAATGAACAGTTTTATCAAGTTTTTTTAAAAAAATATACAAAGCAAGACTGCTACCTATACAATCCCCATCTGGATTTGTGTGCATATAAATAGCTATTGTTTTTGCTTTTTCTAAATGGTCAATTATTTCTTGATAAACATTATTGGTCATCTAAGTTTTTGTCCTCGCCTTTTACGTTTAGTTCTTTTAGTATTTTTTCAATTTTAAAACCTTGCTCAATTGAAGAATCTTCTAAAAATGTGAAATAAGGTACCATTCTTATTTTTAGTCTATCAAACAACTTGCTACGTATAAAACCGCTTGCGCCGTTAAGCGCAGCAAGTACGTCTTTCGCGCTATCGTTGGAAAAAATACTTACAAAAACCTTGGCGGTTTTTAGGTCTTTAGTCGTTTGCACTCCTGTTATTGTGACCATAGTAGAGAGCCTTGGATCTTTTAATTCATAAATAATTATGCTGCTAAGTTCCCGCATAAGCTCACTATCTATGCGCTCAATTTTATTTTGCATTACTTCGTTTCCTCCATCATATAGGCTTCTATTATGTCGCCCTCTTTGATGTCATTATATTTATCTAGCCCGATACCGCAATCATATCCCGAAGCTACTTCTTTCACGTCGTCTTTCATTCTCTTTAAGCTAGAAATATTAGTTTCGGTAATAACTACGCTATCTCTAAGTAGTCTAGCCTTACAATTGCGAGCTATCTTGCCGTCTTTTACCATACATCCGGCAATAGTTCCTACATCGCTAATCCTAAATATCTGTCTAACCTCAGCTCTTCCAAAGTATGTTTCAACATATTGTTTTGGTTGCAAACCTTTTATTACCGCAGTAACATCATTAATTGCGTCATAAATTACTCTATACAGCTTTACCGATATATTATTCTTTTCGGCAAGGTTTCTAGCATTTGAATCAGGTCTGATATTAAATCCAATAATTATAGCCGCTGACGTTGATGCAAGCGATACGTCGCTTTCATTGATTGCGCCAACTCCGCTATGAACAATATGAACTTTTACTTCATCATTGGAAAGTTTTAGCAGCGATTGCTTTAGAGCTTCCTCACTGCCTTGAACATCAGCTTTAAGTATAATGTTAAGGTCTTTAAGTTTACCTTCTTCCATCTTGCTGGATAAATCTTCCCAAGTGGTTTTGTAAGTACTAATCATATCGAACTTTTCTTTCTCTTTTCTTTCGCCAACAACCTGTTTGGATAGTTTTTCATCTTTAACAGTCATTATTGGGTCACCTGCATTTGGTACTTCTTGCAGTCCAAGAACAGAAACAGGTGTTGATGGCAATGCAAAATTTACTTGTTTTCCCTTGTCGTCAAACATAGCTCTTACACGTCCAATTATTGTACCTGCCACTATAAAGTCACCCGTTTCCAACGTTCCATTTTGTACCAAAACGGTTGCTACAGGACCTTTGCCTTTATCTAGTTTTGCTTCAATTATTGTACCTTTAGCACCTCTATTGGGATTAGCTTTAAGTTCCATAACCTCAGCGGTTAAAGCAATAGTTTCTAGCAAATCAGACATACCCATTCCGCTTTTTGCGCTTACTCTTATCGCTGGAATAGTGCCACCCCAATCTTCTACAAGCAAATTGTTGTCTGCAAGTTGTTGTAAAATCCTATCAGGATTGGCAGTTTGTTTGTCCATTTTGTTTATTGCTACAATTATATTCACATTAGGAGCAGCTTTAGCGTGGTTTATTGCTTCAATTGTTTGTGGCATAATACCGTCATCAGCAGCTACAACTATTACAACTATATCTGTTACGTCTGCGCCACGAGCGCGCATTGCTGTAAACGCTTCGTGTCCTGGAGTATCCAAAAATGTAATTTGTTTTCCGTTTACTTTGACTGTATACGCGCCAATATGTTGCGTTATACCGCCAGCTTCGCCTGTTGCCACAGTAGATTTCCTAATATAGTCAAGTATTGAGGTCTTGCCGTGGTCAACGTGTCCCATAATTGTAACAATAGGCGGACGCTCTTGCAAGTTTTCATTGTTTTCGATAGGATCATCGTCTATATGAATGGCCATAAGCTTTTCTTCGCTCGTTTGTTCGTGAACTAACTCTAATGTTACGCCAAGTTCTGCGCTGACAAGTTCCGCTGTGTCAAAATCTATGCTATCATTGATATTCATTATTATGTTCAACTCAAAAAGTTTTTTAAGTATTTCTGCGCACGATTTACCGATTCTTTCGCTAAGAACTTTTATAGGTACTATTTCCATATTAATAATAGCGTGTTCAATTGGTTTGGAAATAACCACAGGTGTGGCTTGTTTTTTGGACGACTTTCTTGTCCTTATCTTCATAATCTCTCCGCTTATTTCGTCATATTCCATACTAGCGTTGCTCTGAATGTATCCTTTTTTAACCATAGTCTTTTGTGACAATTTTCTTTTGTCATCAATAAACTTTTTCTTTTCCGCCGTCATCTGTTTGCCTGCTTTTTTAGGAGCTTCTTTAACAACTTCAGGAGATATAGCTATTGTAGGCTTCTGAGTCCTGGGAGTGAATTGTTTATTTGGTTCAAATCTTCTTTCATTTGTAAAAGGTTTTTTAACTGGCGATGGAGTAACTGTCGAAGTTGTTTTAATAGGCTCGGTTTGTTCCAAAACAACAGGTTGTTCACTTTCTTTTGTATCAACAACTAATTGTTCAGTCTGTTCGGCTGCATCTAAAGTAGCTTCTTCTTCGACAATTTCAACTTCCTCAATTACTTCGACTTTTGTTTCAATGAAAAGTTCTTTTTCTTTCTTTTCGTTAAAAAGTTGTTTTGCGCTATTTAATGCATTCCGTTTTATATTAATATAATCTGTTAAAGAAGACAAACGCTCTTTTAACTGTTTAAAAATATTGTTTTCGATGTCATCTAACTTAATTTCAATCTCGGAGCGGGGTTTTCTCGCGGTATTATCTTTTTCAATCATTCTAGGCTCTCCTTTATTGATTTCTCAATTGCCGATGCAAGGTTTGCGTCCAATATCCCTACTGCTTTGCAGTTTTTATCAGGATAAACTTCTTCCATGGCTATTATCTTACTATAAACTTTGTGTTTAGACAAATAGTTATTTAACTTGGACGTACTGTTTTCACTTAAACTATTGTCGTATAATACAATTTTGGGTTGACGGCGCATGGAAATAATCGAATCTACTCCAAACACCGCTTTACCCATTTTTATCGCAAAGCCTACATAGGATTTAACTTTTGTTAAGCTCATAAACCTCCCAAAGCTTTGTATATACTTCTTCCTGTATTTCACATTTAAAGGCTCTGTTAAGATATCTTTTTTTAAAACACTTTGTTGCACATTCTTCATTTTTACATAAATACGCTCCGCGTCCGTTCATCTTTAGCGTAGTATCAATAAAAAATTCACCTTCTTTATTTTTCACTACACGTATTAAATCTTTTTTCGGAAACATATTTTTGCAGACTATACACATTCTTTCCGGTGTTTTTTTATCTTGCATTTGGTCTATTCCTCTTCATCTTCGTCCATTACTGAAGATAAACTCTTAATGTCAAGTTTGATACCGGTTAAACGAGCAGCAAGCTTAGCGTTCATACCGCCTTTACCTATTGCTAGCGACAACTTGTCATCAGGAACTACCACTTCAGCGCGTTTTGCTTCCTCATTGAGTTTTATCGATATTATTGATTTAGCAGGATTTAAAGATCTAGAAATAAACTCGGTAAGATTGGGTGAATATAAAATAACGTCAATTTTTTCTCCGTTAAGTTCGCTCACAATAGAGTTTACCCTTTCTCCCTTTTGTCCAATACATGCGTAAAGCGCGTCAAGGTTGGGATCGTCGGTATAAACTGCCATTTTTGTTCTGGAACCAGCTTCTCTTACAATGCACTTTACCTTTACAAGTTTACTTCTTAGTTCGGGCACTTCTATTTCAAACAGTTTTTTAACAAATCCAGCGCAACTTCTAGAAACTACTACTTGAGTGCCCCTTGATGTTTCTCTTAATTTCTTAACATAAACTTTTATCTTATCACCTACTGAATATTTTTCTCCGGGCACTTGATCAGCTGCCGACATAACGCCTTCCATTTGGAAGTTGGATATTTCTACATAAACAATGCTATTGTCAATACGTCTTATGATAGCAGTCATAAGTTCGCCTTCTTTGTCGTTCATTTCAGCGGCTACTTGTTCTCTAATAGCTTCATTGATGCGTTGCAAAATAACCTGTTTGGCTGTTTGCGCAGCAATACGGCTAAGTGCCTTGGGGGTTATGTCTTCACCTATTATATCGCCAATAACAGCGTCAGGCTTAATATCTTTAGCTTCTTCTAAAGATAATTGACTTTCGGTTTCCGGTTCGCCCTCAATAACGGTCTGATAAGCAAAAAACTCTATCTTTCCTTTTTCTTCGTTGATTTTTGCGTTGACTGTTCTTGATTCGCCTATTTCTTTTTTGTATGCGGCAGCAAGTCCCGCTTCAATGGAAGCAATAAGCAAGTCTTTGTTCAACTTTCTTTCTCTTTCCAACTGGTCAAGCGCTAAAAAGAATTCCTGATTAATCATGTTTTTGGTTTCCTCCTCAGAATAGTATCTATCTTATTTAAAATTAATGTATGGTCTTATGATGCTTAGATTGGACCTTTCGTATTTGGTATCCTTATCTTTTTGTCTTATGGTAACGCTTTCGTCATCGTAAGATATAAGCATTCCGTGTGTTTGTTTTCTTTTGCCCATTGGGTTTACAAATACGAGCTCAAGATCGGTGTCTAAACTTCTTCTAAAATCGGCACAACTTACAACTTTTCTGTCAAGCCCCGGAGAAGATATGTTTAGATTATAAGTTTGTCCTTCGGTCGGGTCATTTTCTTCTAAAACAGTATCGAGAGCGTTGTTGACAAGCTCGCAATCGTCCAAAGAAACCCCGCCTTTTTTGTATATATAAACAGTAAGATTGTTTTCGTTGTACTGTTTTTTATATTCTATATCCACTACTTCAAAGCCTAAAGAAACCACAACCGGAGTTATAATTTGTTTTGCTTTTGCTATGATTTCCAACATAAGTTGCCCCCTTTAATGAATAAAAGTGGACGATGCCTCGACCACTCTATAAGACTGTTATATCTTTTTAAGTATGTGACTATTTTATCATACATACCTATATAATGCAAGCATTAAATTTTATTATTTCATATTCATAAGGGTTATAAACAATTTTGCCGTTGCAATCGCATCATTTAATGCCCTATGCGCGCCCTCCAACGAAATATTGAGCGTTTTGCATAAAAATTCTAGTTTGTATTTGTTAAGCGTAAGTTTTTGTCTTGCCATTGCAAGAGTGTCTATGTATGAATTGTCAAAGTCATATTTTTCTTGAATGCCTTGTCTTGTCAAAAAGCCTATGTCAAAAGGTGCATTGTGCGCAACTAGAATCGAATTTCTGGTGAACTTATAAAAGTCGCCTACAACATCAGCAAAACTGAGTTCTTTTTCCACCATATCATCGGTTATACCATTAACGTTACTTGCGCCTGAAGGTATCGGACACCCGGGGTTAACCAAACAAGTAAAGCTCTCGATAATTTTCCCGTCCACTACTTTAACCGCGCCTATTTCTACTATTTTGTCCTTACTTGAATCTGTACCTGTAGTTTCAAAATCGAATACAACGAAAGTTTTATTTTTTAGGTTCTCATTTATCTTTTCAACCGTAAAAAGATTGTCTTGAATTGCATCGGTATATTTTTTCGGAAAAATGTTTATATAATTTTCATTTTCGGTAAAAAAGTCACTTTTTATATTGATTGTACTATACGAAATAGTGCACTTGGCCAAACTTCTAGCGAGTAGTATTAATTGATTATCATATTTATCGACTTTATATTCGCCCGAAATTACCAATGTTTCGCCGTCTTTTATAGCCTCTTCCCAATTAACACGCTTATTGACTTTCGCAAAAAATTTACACGTTATATTTGCAGTTGTATCATTTAAATTAAACGTATATAAATATAAAGTTTTATCTGCCATTTCAATGCATCTTGAACGCACATTTGATACGACTCCGCATACTGTAAGTTTACTTGCTTCGTTATCAACAACATCAATTATGTAACGTGGATTTTGGGCAATAGTACCTAGGTAGCTTGCAACTATGTCGATTTCCACAATCCTAAGTGAAGTTACTCTTGAAGGCTTAATATTAGTTAATTCTATGACGCCGGTATTGGGTGTTTCAATGATATTTACTATGGCGTCTTCCATAAACATTGTGCCAAGATGTTCAGCAATCCTTTGATGTAAATTACTCTGCTCCATATATCCGTATAGATACTTTTCCAAAGTTATATTGACTAATATAATTTCTGATTTTATTTCTATTTCATAATCTGCAGTTTGCAAGCTGGTAAAAATGGTAGGCGCATTGGCATAAATGTAGTCCATAATCGCCCTTAATACATATTTGTTTTCTGTAATGGTCTTTATGTAGTTTACCTTAAAAGGAATATTGTCAGGGAAAAAACCTTTAATAATGCTGTTTACTTTTTTCTTTAATTCATCATTTAAGATAGCATCGTACCTTATCGCATTGACAAGTAAATCTATCCTAAAAGTATTGTTTTTCTGCTGTACCGCCTCTTTTAGTTTAAAGATTTTTTCTTCTTCACGCAAACCTGAATTAAGTTTGTCCATAAAGGGTGAGTTCGTCATTCGTTTTCCTCTCATTTACTTTAGTTTGTCTATCTTATTTGTAATCTTCTGCTTTATTTACCAGTTGCATTAATTTATCAAATATTTGGTCATTAGATATTTCTTCTATCATTTTGCCTTTAATAAATAATGCACTTTTTTCTTTTCCGCCGGCAATACCAAACGATGCATCCTTGCTTTCGCCTATCCCATTAACTACACATCCCATAACTGCTACTTTGAGCGGTTTTTCAATATTTTTAGTTAATTCTTCAAGTTTTTGAGCTATCTCGCCAACGTTAATATTCGTTCTTGCGCAAGTTGGGCAAGCTATGACGTCGACAAAATTTTTATCAATTCCACACGCTCTTAATATTTGTTTAGCTGCATAAATTTCTTTCACGGGGTCATCAGCCAAGCTTACTCTGACGGTATCGCCTATTCCGTCTAATAGCAACGAGCCTACAGCTATTGCGGATTTTATCATACCGAATTTTGCAGTTCCTGCTTCAGTAAGTCCTATATGTAATGGATACGAACAGAGACTTGCAAGAACTCTATAAGCTTGCACCGTTGCCAACACGTCTGATGTTTTAACAGCAAGAACAAGTTTGTCATAACCAATATCCTCTATAAGTTTAGCCGAATCTAAAGCAAGATGCGCTAAGCCTTCAGGCGCAATATTTTCTTTAACCGAGCCTTTATTAACGCCAACTCTAATAGGAATATTATGCTCTTTAGCTGCAAGAACTACTTCTCTAATGCTGGCAGTTGACATATTTCCAGGATTAATTCTAATTTTGTGGATACCATTTTCAATGGCGATTAATGCAGCTTTATGATTAAAATGTATATCTCCAATAATCGGCACACCACAACTAACAATTTTTTTCACAGCTTTCGCGCTCTGTATGTCGGGAATGGCTATCCTGACCATATCGGCACCTGCATTTTTAAGACGCAAAATTTGACCAATGGTAGCGTCTGCGTCAAAGGTTGGCGTATTAGTCATAGATTGAATTTTTATTTTGCCGCTTCCTATTGCGACGTCCTTAACATATACTATCTTCTTCATTTTAACTCAAAAATTGTATAACATCTGCGGAAATTGCCAACACAAACAGTAAGACAAAGCCTCCCGCATGAATAATATTTTCCACTTTTCTGTTTATAGGTTTGCCCCGAATCCATTCTATAGTGGTAAATACCATTTTAGATCCGTCAAGAGCAGGCAATGGCAATAAGTTCATAACCGCTAGGTTCGCACTTATTAAACACACTGCAAACATCAATGACCCAAGTCCGGAACGTCCTGCTTCAGACATCGCTTTAATAACGGTAACAGGACCTCCTGCTGACGCGGCAAAACTAAGTTTTCCCATAATGAGCTGTCCAAGAAGCCATAGTATTTTATAAACTACAAAAATGCTGTATATAAAAGCTCTGCCTAAGGACTTAAAAAAGTTTAGCTTAACGTTGGTTACACCAACGGAAAAACCATAGGCGAATTTAGTTTTGACAATTCCGTCATCATCGTATGTTATTTCGTTATTTTCATCTCTTTCATAAATTGTACTTCTTGATATTTGTGTCTTTATGGTTTTACCATTTCTCAGTACCGTCAAAGTCCCGCTATCATCTTTTAGTTTCGACAATTGTTTGTCAATATCATCTTGAGTAAGAATATTAACAATACTCCCATTAACCCGCAAAATTGCATCGCCTTCCATTAGCGCGCCTTCTTGGTAAATTGAACTTTCAGGAGCAATATAGTGAATTATTGGAAGAATTTGTCCATAAAACGTAAAAACTAAACTTATAAGTATAATTGAACTTAAAAAATTGCTAAAAGCTCCGCTAAATAAAACAACAAGTCTTTTCCATGGCGCAAGTCTGTTGAAAGCGCGTGGATCACCCGATTCTTTACCATCCTCGTCCTCCTCGTCCTCCTCGCCCTCAAACATACAAAATCCACCAAGCGGAAGCAGTCTAATGGAAAATACTTCACCGCTTTTTTTGCTGGTACGTTTAAATATTACAGGTCCGAACCCTATTCCAAATTCATTAATTTTAAAACCCAGCAACTTCCCTGCTGTATAATGTCCCAATTCGTGCACTACCACCATAAACATAAGGCAGAGTATTGCAAGTAAAATATACCCCACTGTTGACATTACGTTTGAAAAGGCGGCAATTAAATACATCGTCATTTACTTCCTCCGCGAATTTATGTTACTTAAAGTATATTCGCTAACCTTATTATCAATACAGAATATTTCTTCAATACTATCTGCTCGACAACCACTGAATTTATCTAACGCGTCATTTATAAGGTTGGGTATATCGTAAAAGCCTACCTTCCCTTCTAAAAACGCATTTACTAGCACCTCGTTTGCGCTATTAAATATTGTACCTATTCCATCTCCTTGCCCAACTATTTGTTTAGCTATTTTGAAACAAGGAAACTTAACTGTATCAATTTTCCCAAAATTTAAGCTGGCAATTTTGCTAAAATCAACTACTTTTTGGTTGCTATCAAGCCTATTTGGATAGCTTAAAGCATAGCTAATCGGAAGTGTCATATCGGGATAGGAAAGTCCTGCAATTATACTGTTATCTTTAAGTACAACCATAGCATGAATAATGCTTTCTTTATGCTGAACAACTTCGATACTGTCACAATTAAAAAGGTATCTTGCTTCTATTATTTCCATCCCTTTATTAACTAATGTGGCGCAGTCAATAGTAACTTTTTTACCCATTTTCCAAGTTGGGTGATGCAAAGCATCCTTGGCGGTCACTTTTTGCAACTGTTCATATGACAAATCTCTAAAAGCTCCGCCTGATGCCGTAAGTATTATAGTTTTAAGATTATTTTCATTACCGTTTAACAATTGCCATACGGTATTATGCTCACTATCAAGCGGATAAATAATTTTTTTTCGTTTATCACGCTCTTTTGTAATAATCGAGCCTGCACAAACAAAACTCTCTTTGTTGGCAGTAGCAAGTATTGCATTGGATTTAAGTGCAGCCATTGTAGGTTTTAATCCTGCAATCCCGGCTATTCCGTTAATTACAATATCGCTATTTTTGTAAAGTTCGGGATTTGCCAATATATCGTCTTCATACGATAAAATTTTACCGTTGTTGTAATAATATTTTTCATTGACACATATAGCAATTTCGGGCTTAAATTTTTCAATTAATAATTTTAGCCCTTTTAAGTCACTAAAATTGGCAAGAATAGATACTTTAAACTTGTCAGGATTAGCCGCAACAATATTTAATGTTGTACTGCCTATAGAACCTGTAGCGCCGAGAATTGCGAGTCTTTTCATTTTACTATTAATTCTATTATTTGCATTATTACTGCAATGCAAACAGACGTAAACATTATACTGTCTATTCTGTCCATTACACCACCATGTGAACCTAGTATTTTGCCATAGTCTTTAATACCCACTTCTCTTTTTATTCTGCTTGCCGCAAGGTCGCCGATTTCCGAAAACAAAGCTACGATAAAGCCTATTACTGCGTATATTATTATTGTTATAAATACCTTATCCCCAACTAGACCGCCAAAGGTAAATTTAATATTTGTAGGAAATGAAGCCATTTCAAAAATTAGATACACAATAATGGCTCCTACTCCACCACCAAATATTCCGCCAACGAACCCAGCTACTGTTTTTTTAGGGCTGATTTTGGGAAACATTTTTCTTTTGCCGATAGCTGCGCCAACCCAACAAGCAAAAGCATCGCTTATTGTTGATATACCCACTGCAAGCATTATTGGTATCATACCGTATGACTCGCCTAATACAAATAATAGTCCTATAAAAATTAGAGGATAAAAGAGTAAAAATACGTTGACTGTAAAGTCATTAAAAGATTTTTTGCTATCAAAAATAAAGAACATAAATGCGACTAGCACTGATAGTATCGCTGTGAATAATAGTCCTATAAAACCAAAAAAGTGGCTAAGCGGATAGATAATTATTAGTGCTACAATTAGTGATACTATGCTTGGATTGTAACCGTTTCTGCCTTCTATTTTGGTGTCTGCCCGCCTTGTTGCGCCATACATTTCATAGGTTGCAACAATACACACTATCATAAGCAATGCATCAAAAATAAATTGCGAATATTTAGTTAAAAATATTACAAGAAATAAAACCGCCGTCATTATTATCCCGGCTATTGTTCTTTTAAGCATTTATTCCTCCAAAGTTTCTCTTAATAGTATAAAAATTATCGATAATATCCTTTACTTTGTTAATATCAAAATCAGGCCAAAGCGTATCTACAAAATACAACTCCGAATATGCCGTTTGTAATGGCATAAAATTAGATAAGCGTTTGTATCCTCCGTACCTTATCACTATATCTGGATTGGGTAAATTTACTGTGTATAAGGCGCTGAAAAGTTCTTCGTGAGTTACAGGCGATGTATCTTTTAAAAACATACGTTGTTTCAATATGGTATCAATAGCGTTACAAACTTCCGTATCTCCGCCATAGCCGATAGCTAGTACAACTTTCATCCCCTTATTATTTAGACAAAGCGTATTAATATTACATATAATATCGACGAGTTTTGCAGGTAAACGCTTTAAATCGCCAATAATTCTTACTTGTAAACCAAGTTTAATTATGAGTTCTTTTATCTCATTTGATAAAAAGTAAGCAATAACTCCTAAGATATTGCTTACTTCTTCAAAATTTCTTTTTTCATTATCTGTAGAAAAAGCATAAAAGCTGGCGCATTTTATATTAAGCTCGTTCAACTCTTCAATAGCTTTAACAAGCGCTTTTGCACCCATTTCGTGACCTGATAGCCTTGGAAGATTTTTTTGCTCAGCCCAACGCCCATTGCCGTCCATAATAAAAGAAATATGTTTCATTATATCTTTAAAATTTCTTGCTCTTTCTCCGCTGCTGCTTTATCAATTTCTGCAATTTTAGCAGTTATTACTTTATCAACTGCATTTTCACAATCTTTTTGCATATCTTCG
The DNA here is from genome assembly GCA_035270205.1 of Clostridia bacterium. GTDB lineage: Bacteria > Bacillota > Clostridia > Christensenellales > DTU072 > CAG-1782. The sequence goes on from DATFIH010000122.1 coordinate 11,820, forward strand.
GTTATCGTTTTTGCTTTTTCCAAAGATTTTAACTCGCTCATACTGTCTCTGCGTATATTTCTTATAGCAACTTTGGCATTTTCTGCAAAAGTCTTTATGTCTTTTACAAGACTTCTTCTTCTCTCTTCATTAGGCTCAGGGAAAACCAATCTTATAACTTTTCCGTCATTGTTTGGTGTAATGCCAATATTTGCGTCGATAATAGATTTTTCCACCTTTTTTATCAAGGAATTATCCCAAACATTTATCATCAGTACACGCGCTTCAGGAATAGAAATATTAGCAATTTGATTAATAGGAGTTTGTGCTCCGTAATAATCGACGGTTATGCCGTCAAGAATGCGCATATTTGCTCTTCCTGCCCTTAAGTTGGAAAGTTCTGTAATTAAAGACTTTATTGTTTTGCCTGTCCTTTCATCAAGTTCTTCAAATAGCAATTCCAGTTCCAAAATATCGTAAGTCATAATGATACCTCTTAAAAAATTTAATATATTTAC
>DATFIH010000123.1:0-3293 GCA_035270205.1 Clostridia bacterium
GGATTATAGTTTATTTAACTTAAGTCTACTACATTTGAAAATAATTGTCAATATATAACTTTTTACGACTTTTTTCTTATGCTTTTTTAAAATACAACTCTAATTAAATTGTCGTTTATATGCAAAAAAAGAGTACGCCAAATATTAAATGTGTACTCTTTTTAAACAATTTTTTTGTGCTTATTACTTAAGAATTTCTTGCAAATCTTGCTCGGGTGTAGTGATTGGCGCAATATTGTAGTTGTCTATAAGTATTTTTAGCACGTTGCCAGAAATAAATGCAGGCAATGTTGGTCCAAGTTTTATATTCTTAACTCCTAAATGTAAAAGCGTCAACAGTATACATACTGCTTTTTGCTCGTACCAAGACAGTACTATAGACAAAGGCAACTCATTTACGCCTACGTTAAACGCATCTGCAAGCGCCATAGCGACCTTTATAGCCCCGTAAGCATCATTGCACTGTCCCATATCCATTATCCTGTCCAATCCCTCTATTTTACCTAAGCTAAGGTCATTGAAGCGGTATTTACCACAAGCCAACGTTAACACAACGGTATCAGGTGGTGTGTTTTTAACAAACTCGGTATAATAATTTCTTCCTACTTTTGCGCCATCGCATCCGCCTACCAAGAAAAAGTGTTTGATTTTGCCTTCCTTGACAGCCGAAATTACCTTATCCGCCACCGAAAGTATGGTACCGTGAGAATAGCCCGTTGTAACTTCATTGCCGCCATTTATACCGTAAAATGCTTTGTCCTCTGCATAGCCTCCTAGGCTTAGAGCTTTTTCAATGACTGGCGTAAAGTCTTTTTCCTCGCCAATATGCACAATCTCTGGATAAGAAACAACTTCCGTTGTAAATACTCTGTCTTTATAGCTTGGTCTTACAGGCATTAGGCAGTTGGTTGTAAATAGTATAGGCGCAGGAATGTTGTCAAATTCCTTTTGCTGATTTTGCCACGCTGTACCAAAGTTTCCTTTAAGATGCGAAAACTTTTTAAGATTGGGATAACCGTGAGCGGGAAGCATTTCGCCGTGCGTATAAATATTTATTCCTTTTCCTTCGGTTTGCTCTAGCAAAATTTGCAAATCTTTCAAATCGTGACCTGTAACGACTATAAATGGTCCTTTTTCTACTGTCATTGTAACACTAGTTGGAACTGGTATACCATATGTTTGGGTGTTTGCAGCGTCGAGCATTTCCATACATTTTAAATTTACTTTTCCTGTTTCTAAAACAATAGGTAAAAGCGTATCTGCAACTAGCTCACTACCAATGGATGCAAGCGCCTTATAAAAAAAGTTGTTTACTTCTTTATTTTTATAACCTAAAACGTAAGCATGGTATGCATATGCCGCCATTCCCTTAATGCCAAAAAGTATCAAAGATTTAAGTGAGCGTATATCCTCATCTCCATCCCAAGTATTGTTCATATCATAAACTTCGCCGCTTCCGCCTATTTCTTTTGCTAAGTCCTGAACTCTTTTTGCAAGTTGTAAAATTGTTGTTTCATTAAAACTTACGTTGGTAATTGTGGTAAACAACCCTTGCAATACGATTTCATCGGTCAAAGTATTACTACCGCCAATCTGTACTGCTTTAGCTAGTCCAATTAGCGAGCCAATAAGCAAATCTTGATCTTTTGCTACCGGTACTGCTTTACCGCAAACTCCTCCCCTTGTACAGCCCTTTCCACCTGCTGTCTGTTCACATTGAAAACAAAACATATCATTCATATTATAATTCTCCTTATTTATTAATCTAAAATTTGTCCATCAGTTGTAATTGTTACAACGTTCCATGGTATAAACTTCCCACTATCTTGCAATGCTTTCACTACAGCGCGCTCTATTCCTTGACAGCAAGGAACTTCCATCCGAACAACTGTTACGCTCTTAATACTATTATTCTTTATTATCGCTGTCAGTTTCTCTGCATAATCAACACTATCAAGTTTGGGACAACCAATAACCGTTATGTGGTTCTTGATATATTCTTCATGGAAATTACCGTATGCGTAAGCTGCGCAGTCAGCTGCAACAAGAAGTTTTGCATTGTTAAAATACGGAGCGTTTACAGGCACTAACTGTATTTGCACAGGCCATTGTTGCAGTCTGCTTTTTGCTTTTTCAACAACTTGGCAATTATCCTCGCTCTGCCTCGTAAAAGACTTTGATTGCGTTCCTGGGCATCCACAAGGCAATTTATCTTTGTCATCATGCGCAATAGTTTTTGCGCTACTGCCGGGACAACCTCCGCCTTTTTTAGCAATTGCTTTAGCTATCATATTAATCTTTACTTCATCTTCGTTGTAAGCCAAGGCTTCTCTTTCTTCAAAGCTAATAGCGTTCGTCGGGCATGTTGGCAAACAATCGCCTAAACCGTCGCAATAATCATCTCTAAGTAGTTTAGCTTTTCCATCTACCATTCCTATTGCGCCTTCATGACACGCTTCTACACATATTCCACAACCGTTGCACTTTTCTTCATCGATTGTAATGATTTTTCTTTTCATTTTTTATATTTCCTCCTTGACTTGTTAAGCTTAGTATACTATATTTATTTTAAGAAGTATGTTGCAAAAACAACAGAACTAGGAGATTTATGAAAAAATATTTAGAATTATTGGCTAAAAATCCGCTTTTCCGAAACATAAAAAACACTGAAATGTCTTTTTTATTAAAGTGTTTATCCGCTCGTATAGAAGTTTTTGAAAAAAACTCTTATATCTTTACAGCGGGCGAAATAATATCCAATATTGGCATTGTTGTAAGTGGAAAAGCGCACATAATCAAAGATGATCATTGGGGCAATCGCACTATCCTATCCAATCTGATCAGGGGCGAACTATTTGGCGAGGCATTTATATTTGCCGATTTAGAAGTATCTCCGATAAGCGTTGTCGCTGTAGAAAGATGTGAGATTTTATTTTTGGACTCACACAAACTGTTGACCACTTGCCCCAAACCTTGCTTATATCACACTGCGATTATTTCCAATATGGTTAAAATACTTGCCCAAAAGACGTTACAACTAACGCAAAAAATGCATTTTATAACTCAAAAGAAAACCCGTGACAAACTTCTTAATTATCTGTCGTATCAAGAAGTGAGAGTAAAAAGCAAAAGCTTTAATATACCATTTAATCGTCAAGAGCTTGCCGATTATCTATCGGTCGAAAGAAGCGCAATGTCTAAAGAGCTTTGTAAAATGCGAGATGAAGGCATTTTGGAATTCAACAAAAGCCATTTCACTTTAAAATAAAATACCACCTTATGAAAAAGGGCTC
>DATFIH010000124.1:0-5825 GCA_035270205.1 Clostridia bacterium
TATTGATATGATGCAAACTGAAATAATACTTGCAGATATTAGCGTAAAAAAAGTGCTTATAGCGCTAAGTTTGAGCGAGGATTATTCACGTACCATTAGAGAGTGTGCAAAAGGCTTTGACTATGAAAGAGAATACAGTAGATATTTTACCGCAAAATGTGAAATCCCACAATCAAACCGTGTGCTTATTGCATTAATATGTGCCACCCTTTACAAAATTGATTCCGGCAAAATTAATTTTCTTGATTTTTTAAAATCTCTGTATCCTGATATTGATACTACCGAAAGCTATCCAATGTTTATATCAAAATATATTATTCCATTTGTTGACGCTTTAAACTTATTGACGTTTGGGCAACCTTACGATGATGTTTCGGCGCCTCAAATCAACTCTTTCGATAAATTAAAGGAAGAAATAACATGGTCTGTCAATCGTATAATTTATGAACAATTAACCAATGATACTATTGATGTAAAAGAAGAAGTGCTGACTATGTTAAACGGTCTTTCTTACAGCATTTCTACTTGTGACAACCTTATAATAAAAATAGCTTATATAGGTCTAGAAAATACACTTTACAAACACAACATTGATTTAGGTGAAACCTTAGCAAATATAAAGAGTACCTTGACCGTTTACGGGGTGTTATAAATGCAGTTTTCTCTTACGGCAATAACTGTTGTTATAATGCTAGCTTACGCAATACCCGGCTATCTACTTATAAAGTCAAAAATTATAAACTCTAATAGCATATCGGCATTTGCCGTTTTGCTTTTATACGTTTGTCAACCTTGCCTATCTTTATATTCTTTTCAAAAAGTATCTTATAGCTCGAATCTTGCACTAAATATGTTGATATTTTTTGCGCTTAGCGCAACTATTCAGCTTTTTATGTTGGGCGGAATGTTTCTAATTTTTCGCAAAAAATATAGTAATCCAAAATATAGAGTTATCACTTTGGGCTCAACTTTTGGCAATGTAGGATTTTTGGGCGTTCCACTACTTGAAGCGCTACTGCCTCAGTATCCTGAAGCGGTGACTTATAGCGCAGTATTTATAGTTAGTATGAACATTATATGCTGGACACTTGGCAGCGCTTTGCTTACAAGTGACAAAAAATATATAAGCATCAAAAAACTTTTGGTCAATCCCCCTTTAATTACCCTTTTAGTTGCGCTTCCGTTATTTTTTACCAGCACCAGTATTCCTCATACGATAATGAATGCAATTACCTTGCTTGGTAAAATGACAACACCGCTTTGTATGATTATTTTAGGAATGAGATTTGCTACCGTAAAGCCAAAAGAAGTTTTTTTTGATGGCAGCATATATTTTACCTCAGCAATTAAATTATTGATTTTTCCATTAATCGGATATTTATTAACACATTTTTTACCGATAGACTACAGCATGAAGGCAACTATGTTTATTCTTTGCTGCTGCCCTACCGCAAGCGTTGTGTTAAATCTTAGCGAAATTTATGGGCACGGTCAAAAATATTCGGCCAATATTGTACTTGCAAGTACAATATTTTCCATGTTTACCATACCATTATTACTTATGATTTTATAAACAAAACACATGCCGCTTAATTTTAAGTTGCATGCGTTTGTTTTTATAATAAGGGCAATTTTATGTCACTGTATAGCTTATTTATCGCCTATTGCTAAATAAGTGTAAGGACTGACAAGTTCTCCATTTTCAAGTACGCTAAAGTGCAGGTGTGCACCCGTACTATATTCATTGCTCGCGGTATTTCCCATTGTACCAATTTCATCGCCCTTTAATACCTGTTGTCCCTGCGTAACAGTCGGCTCATTCAGGGAATTATATTGCGTTTTTAAAGTATCACTGTGTTTAATCGTCACAATATAACCATCCAATCTATTATATTCAACTTTTTCAACTACTCCGGCATATGCGGAATATACTTTATCCCCATCCGCACCTCCAAAGTCTATACCTTGATGCACAGCAAAGTGATTTAATGATACCCACTTTACTAGAGTGTCCTCACAATAATCTAACATTATATTAGGATTAGCTACGGGACTTGCAAAAACTATTGGTGTAATGACAGGTTCTATTACTTCATCTATAATAGGACCAGGATCTGTGATAACAGGTTCATCAACAATTGGTTCGTTAATTGCCGGTATGTCTGGCGGAGTGATAATTGGCTGTTCTTTGTTCTTCATAAGAACAGTTACGGTTATCATTGCAGCGACCGCAATAAGACAGATCGCCATTATTAGGTAATACATATTCTTTTTTAAAAAATCTTTAGCTTTAGAAGTGCTTGTTCTTGTTCTTTTTTCCATAAAATACCTCCAATGGATTAAGTTGCTGTTTCAATTATTGGCTACCATATTTTTTTTATACAAGTTAGTTAAATTAATTTTGGCAAGTCGTAATTTTATTGTGGTAATATTCTTTCCAAAGTAAGATATTTTCATACACAAATAATTTTTATTGCGAAAAGCGTAATTATTATATACATTTTTACTTATTAGTAGCTAAAATATACGAAAAGCGTAACTAAATCTATATTTTGTGCTTGACATAGAAAATTTATAGGGATAAAATTACCATATAGACAAATGTTAAGATTTCAAGGAGAAATAATATGAAAGTACCTGAAATATTCGGCTCGTTAGTTTTTAACGATTCCGTAATGAGAGACAGACTCCCCAAAGAAACGTACGTTGCTTTAAAAAGAACGATTGAACGCAACGATACTTTAGATTTGAGCGTTGCAACTATTGTTGCCAATGCTATGAAAGACTGGGCTATCGAGAAAGAGGCTACTCATTATACACATTGGTTTCAGCCAATGACGGGAGTAACCGCAGAAAAACACGATAGTTTTATATCCTCTACCGGCAACGGTAAAATCATTATGGAGTTCTCCGGCAAAGAACTAATTAAGGGTGAGCCGGATGCAAGCAGTTTCCCGTCCGGCGGTTTACGCAGTACTTTTGAAGCGCGCGGATATACAGCTTGGGATCCGACAAGCTATGCTTTTATAAAAGATGGTACGCTTTGTATTCCAACGGTGTTTTGCAGTTATGGCGGACATATTTTGGATAAGAAAACTCCTCTATTACGTAGCACACAGGTTATAAACACACAGGCTTTACGCATATTAAAAATTTTTAGAACAAAAGCAAAAAGAGTCATTCCTACTGTTGGCGCTGAACAAGAGTACTTTCTGGTAGATAAGGACCTATATAACAAGAGAAAAGATTTGGTATATTGCGGTCGCACATTGTTTGGAGCAAGACCACCAAAAGGTCAGGAACTTGATGACCATTATTTCGGCGCTATCAAAACTAGGGTAAGCGCTTATATGAAAGAGCTTGATGAGACTCTTTGGAGATACGGCATATTGGCAAAAACCAAGCACAATGAGTCGGCTCCTGCTCAGCACGAACTTGCGCCAATTTTTGACAACTGCAATCTTGCCACCGACCATAATCAGTTGACTATGGAAATAATGAAAAAGATTGCTGAAAAGCATAACTTGGTTTGTTTATTACACGAAAAGCCTTTCGCCGGTGTTAATGGCAGTGGCAAACATAACAACTGGTCGCTTTCGACAGATAGCGGTGCTAATTTGTTAGAGCCGGGCATAAGTCCTAAGGATAATGCGCAGTTTTTACTATTTGTAAGCGCTGTTATAAGAGCGGTAGATATTTACCAGGATATTTTAAGAGTATCAGTAACTAGCGCAGGAAACGATCACAGACTTGGCGGAAACGAAGCGCCCCCTGCAATTATTAGTATGTTTTTGGGTGATGAACTTACCGGTATACTGGAAGCTATCAGCAAAGGAACTTGTTATAAAGAGCATAATATGGCTGATATGGAAATCGGCGTACAGTGCTTGCCTCGCCTGCCTAAGGATAATACCGACCGCAACCGTACTTCACCTTTTGCCTTTACCGGCAACAAGTTTGAATTCCGTATGCTAGGAAGCAGTGCAAGTATTGCTTGCACCAATACTATACTCAATACTATAGTTGCCGAAAGCCTTGACTTTTTTGCTACAGAACTTGAAAATTGTTCAGACGTGAACACCACGCTTAATTCGCTTATCAAAGAAAATTATCTTCTACATAAAAGAATTGTTTTCAATGGTAATAACTATTCAGAAGAATGGAAAAAGGAAGCGAGTAAGAGAGGTTTGAGCAATCTAATAAGCACAGCAACAGCCTTGCCAACATACAGCAGCGAAAAAAGCATATCGCTTTTTGACAAGTACAAAATTTATTCCAAAGAAGAAGTTACGGCAAGAATGGAAATTCTACAGGCTAATTATTCAAAAACAATCAATATTGAAGCGCATACTGCTTTAGAAATGGTTAGAAAGCAGATAATACCCGCTGTTTCACTTTATTGCAAAGAGTTGGCTACCGCAGTATTTTACAAAAAAGAGATTAACGTAAGTTACGATGCTGAAATGAAAGTTCTTGAACATTTAAGTCTTAATAATAGCGCGCTACTAGAAAAATCCGAACAGCTAGAGAAACTTTTATCAGAAGTCAAAGGCATAAATAATTTGGAAGAAAATACAAAATTCTTTAATGACAACGTTTGCAGTATTATGAATGAAATCCGCACTATTGCTGACAAAATGGAAACCTATACCGCGCGTACTTACTGGCCATTCCCGACCTATGGAGATTTGATGTTTTGCATTTAACTAATGCAAAGGAGTATAATTTATGGAAAATAATATATTCGGCACGAATTTAAAATATTTGCGTAATATTAAAAAAATGACGCAAAAAGAACTTGCAACTTATATGCACGTAAATACCGTTACTATTTGCCACTGGGAAAAAGGCATACAAGAACCTTGCTTAGACGATATAAGAAGGTTGGCACAATTTTTCAACGTGAGCTGTGATTTTCTGCTAGGCATGTAAAGTATTATTACCCTATAAAATAAGGCGCTGTCATAACACAGCGCTTTTTTTAATAGAATATTTTATGAAAAAACTTCGCATTCACCCTGCTTTTATTATACTTTGTATAGTACTTGTATGTTTTTCCAAATTTGAAATTCTCGCAATATCTTTGCTTTGCGTTCTCCTTCACGAAAGCGCCCATGCTATATGCGCTAAATTTTTTGGATATCGGCTCAACGTTCTTACACTTATGCCCTACGGTGCGGTTATTTCAGGCGAAGAAAATTTAAACTCAAACGATGCTTTTTTTATCGCAATAATAGGACCAATCAGCAATCTTTTACTTGCTACAATTACCGTAGCTGTTTGGTGGATATTTCCCGAAACTTACTCTTTTACACTTACTTTTTTTCGTGTAAATATAAGCTTGGCATTCTTTAACATTTTACCTTTTTATCCACTTGACGGTGGCAGACTATGTTTAAGTTTTGCTAAAAACAAATTAATCGCTTTAAAACGACTTAGGTTTGCAGGAATAATAGGCAGTATTATTTTTATGGGTCTTTTTATAGTGAGTGCATTCTTTAAAATAAATTTTACCTTCGGAATTATCTCAATAACATTGTTTTTAGGCGCTTCAACTGGTACCGAAAAACAAAAGTATATAGAAACTTGTAATTTTCTAAGCGACTTTAAAGATTATAGGCGACCGATAGAAAGATGTGAAATGCTTGTCAACTGCAATATGACGTTGCATAAACTTGTGATGTCGTTATCCTCTAAAAAAATTTATACATTGCAAGTCGTTGATAACTGTTTAAATACGTTATGTATAATTGAAAATGAAGAACTCGACAAACTAATAGCCTATCCAAATAAAAGAGAATGTATTAAAAACATACTAAATATCT
>DATFIH010000125.1:0-4374 GCA_035270205.1 Clostridia bacterium
ATCGGAGGACAAGCGGTTTTAGAAGGGGTAATGATGAGAGGACCCTCTTCTATGGTTACTGCGGTCAGAAATCCGAAAGGCGAAGTCGTACTGGAAAGTTCACGCTTTGCACCGTTATCGGAAAAACCAAAAATTTACCGTTTGCCCATAATTCGAGGAATGATTAGTTTTTTTAATTCTTTTGTGATGGGCATGAAAATTTTGAATAGATCAGGTCAAGTTTTTGGCGATTTGGAAGAAACACAACCATCTAAGTTTGAAAAATGGCTTGCAAAAACTTTTAAAATCGACATTATGAACGTTTTTATCGTAATTGCGGCGATTATGGGCGTGCTTATGGGCGTGGGATTGTTTGTTTTTGTTCCACAACTTATAACAACAGCAGTTTTTAAACTTGCAAAATGGGAATACCAAAGTTTTGGTATGAGAGTTGCCTACAATTTATCTGCAGGATTTTTGCGGATGGCTATATTTATAGGCTATATAGCTTTAGTTTCCATTATGAAAGAGATAAAAAGATTGTTTATGTATCACGGAGCAGAGCATAAAACAATTTCTTGCTATGAAAAGGGCAATGAGCTTAACGTAGAAAATGTTCAAAAAATGAGCACTGTTCACAAAAGATGTGGCACAACTTTTATGTTCCTTGTTATGGTTATCAGTATATTGTTTTTCGCAGCGTTCCCGGTAGACTTATTAGTTAATGCCGGTACCGTTGTCAACTTTATTGTAAGAGTTTTGTCAAGAGTTATATTAATACCGATTGTTGCGGGCATAAGCTATGAGTTTTTAAAGCTTTTTGCGCGTTATGATAATTTATTTACAAAAATTATGGCAAAACCAGGTTTATGGCTGCAAAAACTTACCACGAAACAACCGGATGACGAAATGGTGGAGGTTGCTATTGCGGCATTTAACGAAGTATTAAAGCTTGAAGAAGACAAAGATAGACCGCTTCAAACATTTGTTACGTATTCAACAGTGGATAAAACGTTGCAAGAAATTTTAGAAATAATTGATGTTAAAGAAGAAGCTGAACTTATTGTGATGAACGTTACTGGCGCAAAGACAAAAACCGAACTTTATGACGGTAGACGTATAGATAATGAGAAAAAAGACCTTTGTATTAAATATGCTACAAGACGCTCAAAAGGCGCGCCGTTACAATATATTTTGGGTAACGCTTGCTTTTACGGTTATGATTTTTATGTAGATAGCCGAGTGCTTATACCTAGATTTGATACCGAAGTATTGGTAGAAAAGGCTATTTCAATAATTGCAAATATTACACCTTGCAAAGTTCTTGATTTATGCACAGGCAGTGGAGCTATAGCAATAAGCATTGCAAAAAATTGTCAATGTGAGGTGGTAGCGTCGGACATAAGCAAGGAAGCAATTGAAGTTGCAAAGCAAAATGCTGGAGCAAACGGTGTGGAAATATCATTTGGATGTGGCAATTTATTTAAACCTTTCAAAGGTGAAAAGTTTGATGTTATTGTATGCAATCCGCCATATATACCTAGTGCAGATATACCTACTTTAGATAGTGAAGTAAAAGACTATGAACCTATGCTTGCTTTAAACGGTGGAGCGGATGGACTTGACTTTTATAAAGATATAATAGCAAAAGCTGACGACTATCTTAATGAGGGCGGATATCTTATATTTGAGGTAGGACACAAACAAAGCGACCTTGTAAAAGAACTAATGACAGAAAAGTATGAGGTTGAATACGTATTTGATTTTAACAATCCGCCTGTAGCGCGTGTAGTAGTAGGCAAATCCAAGATTCGGGAGTTAGAAAATGTTTGAAAGACTGGCACTTATGAAAGTACGCTTTGAGGAATTAAATGGACTTGTAGGTCTGCCTGAAATCGTTGCAAAACAAGACGAATGGAAAAAGCTTGTCAAAGAACACGCTGCATTAATGCCAATAATTGACGCATACGAAAAGTATTTAAAAATTGAAAAAGATATGCAAGATTGTCAAGCTATTATGGGTGAAAAAGATAAAGAAATGGCAGAAATGGCAGAAATAGAATATTATGAACTTAAAGAAAAGCTACAAGAATCTGTCAAAGAACTAAAGTTGTTTCTTTTGCCACAAGACCCAATGGACGACAAGAACGTTATTGTTGAGATAAGAGGCGGAGCAGGTGGAGAAGAAGCATCACTTTTTGGAATGGAACTTGTTCGCTTATATCATCGTTTTGCTGAAAGGTCTCATTGGAAAATTGAAGATATTGATATTAACGAGACGGATATGGGCGGCATAAAAGAAGCTACTTTTATGATAAACGGTCACGGCGCTTACAGCAAAATGAAATATGAGAGCGGTGTACACAGGGTACAACGTGTTCCCGAAACCGAAAGTCAAGGTAGAGTACACACGTCAACTGTTACCGTTGCCGTACTACCGGAAGCTATTGAGGTTGATTTTGAAATAGCTGAAAAAGATTTACGAATTGACACTTACCGCAGTAGCGGAGCAGGCGGTCAGCACGTCAACAAAACAGACAGCGCTATTCGAATGACGCATTTGCCTAGTGGAATTGTTGTTTCTTGTCAAGACGAAAGAAGCCAGATAAAAAACAGAGAAAAAGCAATGCGTTTGTTAAAAAGCAGGCTTTATGATTACTATCAAAGTCAAAAAGATGCAGAATATGCCCAAACAAGAAAAGTTCAAGTAGGAACAGGTGACAGAAGCGAACGTATCCGCACCTACAACTTCCCGCAAGGACGAGTTACCGACCATAGAATAGGTATGACAGTTTATAACATAAACTCTTTTATGGACGGAGATATATTCCAAATGATAGAAGCGTTGGCTTTAGCTGACCAAAATGCTAAACTAAGTAATTTTGAAAATTAAGACATAAGGAGTAGACTATGCCATCAACAAATGAAGTATTTTTAAGTGATAAATCTCACGTATTAGAAGAACATAGCTACAATTATCAGTTGCAAGATATTCAAGAGCCGCAGCTCTATCGCAATTTTTTTGATTATACAAATATTCCGAAAATTGCATTTAACTTTCGTAACGTGCCTTTAAGTTGTCCTGATGAAATTTGGATAACTGATACCACTTTCAGAGACGGTCAGCAGTCACGTTCGCCTTATACTGTGGAACAAATTGTAGATATATTTAAAATGTTGCATAGACTAGGTGGCGAAAAGGGAATAATTAGGCAAAGCGAATTCTTCTTATATAATGAAAAAGATAAAATGGCAGTTAGAAAGTGTCAAGAACTAGGCTATGATTTTCCTGAGATTACAAGTTGGATAAGAGCCAACGAAAAGGATTTTCAGCTTGTAAAGGAAATGGATATTTCCGAAACAGGAATATTAGTTAGTTGTTCCGACTACCATATTTTCAAAAAAATGAATTTAACGCGTGGACAGGCATTGGAAAAATACCTTACCATAGTTAAAAAAGCGCTTGATGCAGGTATTAAACCAAGATGCCATTTTGAAGATATTACAAGAGCAGATTTTTATGGCTTTGTAGTACCGTTTGCAAACGAACTAAAAAAACTTATGGATGAAAGCGGAATACCGATTAAGATTCGCTGCTGCGATACTTTAGGTTATGGTGTAACGTATCCCGGTGTAAGCTTGCCAAGGAGCGTTCAAGGCATAATTTACGGTTTAAAACACTATTCGGGAATACCTAGCTCACTTATTGAATGGCACGGACACAACGATTTTTACAAAGCAGTCATTAATGCATCTACCGCGTGGCTTTATGGCGCAAGCGGTGTGAACTGCTCAGTGCTAGGAATAGGCGAAAGAACGGGTAATTGCCCGCTTGAAGCTATGTGTATAGAATATGGCTCAATAAAAGGTAGTACAGATGGTATGGACTTGACTGTAATAACCGAATTAGCAGAATATTTTGAGCGAGAAATGGGTTATATAGTACCTGCAAATACACCGTTTGTCGGCAAAAACTTTAACACTACAAGAGCGGGGATACACGCCGATGGTTTGTTAAAAGATGAAGAAATTTACAACATTTTTGATACAGAAACATTACTTAAAAGGAAAGCGCAAGTTGCAGTGGATAGTCATAGCGGACTTGCAGGCATTGCTTATTGGGTAAATGGATATTTTCAATTAGATGCGGCAAATACTGTTGATAAGAAAAATTCTGTTGTAATGGCTATAAAAGAAAAAGTGGATAAAGAGTACGCCGAGGGCAGAGCTACTGTTATGAGCGACTACGAATTAAAAGAGATAATGAAATCCATTGATATAGATTATTACAGAAATCTTAAGGCTGTTTCGGCAAGTTTGAAGAATAAAGAAAAAATGGATTTAAAAATGGTATTAGATATTGAATGACAACATTTAGTGTGTTATACTTATAAT
>DATFIH010000126.1:0-2994 GCA_035270205.1 Clostridia bacterium
ATTGTCTTCTTCTTTTGGTGGAGGCATGGGACGGCTACGCGAGGTATGCGGTGCGGTTTCAGGGATGTTCATTGTTGCAGGTCTTCTTTATGGCTATGATAATCCTGTCGATAAAAAAGCAAAAACGGATCATTATAAACTTATTCAAGAATTAGCAGCGGAATTTAAAAAAGAAAACGGCTCTATTGTCTGCAGAGAGTTGCTTGGACTGGGTAAAGAAGCGGACACTCCCGTTCCCGACGATCGCACAAAGGAATATTATTCAAAACGACCTTGCGTAGAACTTGTAGGAATAGCAGCAGAAATAATAGAAAAAGAAATAAATAAAGTGAATGAAAAAAATGAAAATTCCAGCGAGGGAATAGATTAGCAGAACATTTTGGACATAACCACAAACCAGTTCTTAAAAAAGCGCAAAACACGCATTGGGCGCCTTCAAGTAAGTTATAATTATTACAGTTAATAATTGAATTATTGAAAATACAGAAGTTTAGTAGGGATTCTATGATAAACGGCAAAAAAATAGTAATAACAGGCGCAAACAGCGGTATTGGATACGAAACGCTAAAAATTTTGGCTTTATGTAAGGATAATTTGATCCTAGCTGTCGACAAAAATATTAGCAACATTGAATGCTTTTCTCCTCAAGTATTTCCTTTCCAAATGGACATTAGCTCCAAAGAGGGCGTGGATACAATTTTTGAGGAAGCCTTAAAAGTTTTGGGCGGTATTGACATTTTTTATGCCAACGCAGGTTATCCCTATTATGAATTATTCAATTATACCGACTGGGATAGGGTAAAATCCATGTTTGAAACCAATGTGTTTTCTCCCATTTATACATATTCTAAATTTCGCGAATATCTTAACGGCGCGTTCGGCATTTATGCGGTAACGGTTAGCGCAATAGGGCAAATGGCAATGCCAGGATATGCAATTTATTCGGCAAGCAAATTCGCGATTGAAGGTTTTCAGCAAGCGTTAAGATTGGAAATGGATAAAAATATCCAACTCACTTGTCTTTACCCAGTAGCTACCGACACCAACTTTTTCAAAGTTGCAAATCCTATGGAATTTGAGAAACCGTTCCCTGTACAACGCGCAGAACTTGTTGCAGAAAAAATGGTAAAGGGTATTGAGAAAGGCAAAAAAAGCGTATACCCATCAAAGCTACTTTTCTTTGGAAAGCTACTTATGAAATTCTTCCCACTAATTCGTAGTATTTATTGGGCATTAGAAAAAAAGAAACTATTGCGCTTCAAACAAAAGCTCACAAAAAATGCAGAATAGCAAAATTCGCTTTTCAACTATACTTTGCTCACAATTGCTCAGTGTAAAGAAAATGTAAACATCAAACTTTAAAAGCAAGAACGACAATTCTTGCTTTTTATTTTTCATTTTTCTTCGCTTGACTTATAAATATGCAACACACCGTCAAGGTGATGAACTATGTGTTTTTTGAGGAATGTACATTTTTTTTATGCTATCAACCTATACTTTGATAATATTTACAATCGCAAAATGCGACCTATATATAAAAGTAAGCCGTTACTATTAAGACTTGAAGATACTAAATAAATGGCTTAAAAATTAGTTTACCATTGATTAAATCTGATTATTATGTTAAACTTTTTGTATATTTTATGAAAAGAGGTTAAGAATGAAAAACAAGAGTGTTGCGGAAAAAAAAGAAAAATTAAAAAAGCCTTTTTTCAAAAGGGTATGGGTTTGGGTGCTAATTGTTATGCTTGCTTTTGTTTTGGCAACAGCTTTAACTATGCCTTTTATATATAATGTGCAGACTATCATATTAAGAGTTGTCTGTAAACCACGAAATGTATCCGTTCCCCAAAATTATGATGCCATTTTAAGCAACACAGTCAAGAATGAAAATGTTGCTTATAATTCAACTTATGCAAACGGGTATATGGATATTATTTCACCGAAAGACACGAACGAGAGACTGCCGCTTTTAGTCTATTTACATGGAGGATATTATGTGGCGGGCGACAAAAAAGGTTCGGAGCCTTATTGTCGAATGATAGCAAATGAGGGGTATATTGTAGCTAATGTAAACTATGTTTTAGCGCCTGATGCTCAATATCCTGCTCAAGCTATACAAGCAAATGAGGCAATAAACTATCTTATCGAGAATAATTCCACCTATAATATAGATATAAACAATGTTTATATTGGCGGAGATAGCGCAGGGGCGCATCTTTCAGGGTATATGGGAGCATATTATACCAACCCAGAATTAACCTCTAAACTTGACATAACGCCTGCAATTTCCCAACACCAACTGAAAGGGGTTGTTTTGCTTTGCGGATTTTTTGATATGTTCAAAGTAAGAGAAACAAAATTTCCCTTTGTCAATGATGCAATGTGGATGCTCACGGGAACTAAAAAATATGAAAACTACAATAGAGTGAATGAACTCAACACGATAGAAAATGTCACAGCGAATTATCCAAATACATATCTTTTATGTGGAGATAAAGACCCTTTTCACCCTCAAAATATAAGCATGCAAGAAAAGCTGGAAGAAAATAATGTTAATGTAACCGCTTATCTTCCTACCACAAACAAGAATAAACTCAAACACGAATTCCAAAGGAACTTTGATCTTGAAGAGGCCAATACCGCAATGACAATGTTGCTTAACTTCTTGGAAATTCATTCAGGTGAATAGAATTATTCTTTATGATAGTTCGCATTATTTTAGGGAATTAAGAAGTAAAGAATATAAGGATAATCCTTAGCTATGGCAAGGACAACGAGCAATAACTAATATTTTCAAGATGGTTTTTGAGAAGTAGCTGTAAATAGGCGAATAAAAACGAAAAATAACAAAAAAAACCGCCGTATGCCTTTTTATAAGGTATTAAGCGGTTTTTTATTTTGCGACAATAGGACTAAAAGTCACTCTAAATTGAACGCGCGCGAATTCAAGTCGTCCGTTTGATTTCGCGACAAGTTGGGTTAAAGACCTTT
>DATFIH010000127.1:0-7001 GCA_035270205.1 Clostridia bacterium
GTTGTATTATATGTGAATCTCGCTCTCATTAGATATGTGCCTACATTTTGGGCAGACGGAGTTTCTACTTTAGCAAACGTCAATCCGTTATCTTCACTTAAATAATAATCAATTTTCACATCTATCCCAAACTGCGTCGGGTAACTAACCAAATAGGTTCTTATATCACCGTCATACGTGAAAGTTTCTCCTTCAAACACCACATTGTCCATATTGTAATTAGCTTTATTTATGGTAAAGGAAAACTCCATATCGGCTAGTTTGTTATAGTTGGTATCAACACCTATTGGCATATTAAAAGATGCAATTACTTTATAAATACCAACGTCTGTTTGGGTACTGTTTTCCTCGGTAATTGCTACCTTTTTATCATCGATTAAATAAAAATAAGTAAAGCTTGTACCGTCTGTAAATTCGCCGTTCACACCAAAAGGAGTATCTCCTGTTAGGCAAACACTACCATTTTCTCCAACCGTTACACCTTCCCCGCTATATTGGTAAGCAGTTGGTACGTCGTTCCACAAAAGATTATTTATAAAATCTGCTTTCCTTATTTCTAAAGTCGCAGTTACATTGGGCGTAAATTGATAATTCTTGGTATAAATTTCGTCGGCGGAAAGTTTCGCTATAATGATATATGTGCCTACGTTTTTAAAACAAGCGGTTATATCTGTTATCTTATTTCCTTCACTTACCGTATTTAAGTAATACTCTACCGTAAAACCTTGGGGTAAATTATTGTAGGATATATATTGATAATTGCCATTATACACAACCGTTTTATTTAAAAACCCTAGCTTGGCAGAATCTATGCTTATGCTATTTATAGTAAGTTGTGCGTTAAGCGGCATAATTTCGTAATAGTATTTGGTATCAACTGCAAAATTTACAGTCGCGTTATATTTGCCTACGTCTGAATGTTTGTTGTTGGAATAGCTGACTGTAACGTAAGAAGGAAGCTCACCTTCTATTAAAAGTTCTTTTTCTGTGCCATCGTAATCATAACTTGCGTTGCGGAATCTTATTTGGCTCATACTCACAGTTGCTCTGTCTATTGTGAGTGTTGCGGTCTGTTGCAAATAATACGCGCTGAAACCGTCAGGAAGAAACGCTTCCACTGTTATTTCGTATATACCCGGTTCTGTCGTTCCTAAAAACTCTTCTCCATTTTGGTAGTATTTTAAAATGCTCCCCTCCGGCAGGCTAGGGGCGCGTATATTTATATTTTTTGTATCGCCGTCATAAACGGTTTCGTTGTCAATAGCCTCTATACTTGTTTCGCCCGGATTAACTACATAAACCGGTATGGAAATAGTTTCATCTTTGGTAGACACCACTATTTTTCCATTCCCGGTCGCAATTCCTGTAACTTTACCGTCCTTTAATAAAAGAACGTCGGTATTTTCCACCGAATACGTAAGTTTTCCTTTGCCGTCGTAAGTAATGTAGTCATCGATATAGATATTGCCGTTTAGAGGTAATTGTATCGCTTGATATATCGGCTTAAGATTGTGGATATCGTCTTTAGCGCACGCAAAAAGCATACTGCAAGAAAGCAGAATCAATGCTATAGTAAAAAATAGTTTAATCGCTCCTTTGTATTTCGCTTTCATTTACATAAATATTATACCACAGTATGCCGAACATTGTCTTAAGTAAATAATTCCATTCCATTAATGGAATGTAGAAATTTCCTAAATGCGCTTTGCCCTTCCTCGTTGTTTTTGAATACGGCAGTGCACTCTAAAATTTTAAGACAAATTTTCTCAATTTTACCTAGTATTAAGTTTTGCGCCTTTTCCCTGGTCAATTTTTCTTCATTTTCGATGGATATTTGCGCCAATAGACCCATATGTTTTCTTATTTCTGAATTTTCTTCCAAACTGGCAAAATCAACATTACCTGACACCAATATTTCTATCATTTCCATAACTTCACATTTTAGTCTGCCCGGCAGTATAAACAAACCCATTGCTTCTATAAGTCCAATACCCTCTTTCTTTACGTTGTGCATATCTTCCGTCGGATGAAATATGCCAAAGGGATGTTTTTCATCGGTACGATTATTACGCAATATCAAGTCTAGTACGTATTCATCATTCTGCATTGACGCAATAGGCGTAATAGTGTTGTGTCTGTCCTCGGTGTAAGCTATAATTCCTACGCTTTCATCGGTATAATCAATCCACTTTTCCCAAATAATGTTGGCTGTTTTTTGTACCTTATTTTTATCTTTTCCCTTTATAGTTACTACACTGTTATACCAGTCTTTGATACCTACTGCAACACCCTCGTTGGAAAAAGCTACTTCTCTTAATGGTCTTGAGAACATCGGCAATACTTTTTTTCCGCCTTGATAATGTTCATGCGCAAGTATAGAACCGCCAACTATAGGCAAATCGGCATTACTGCCAATAAAATAGTCGGGGAATATCTCTACAAAATCCAATAGCCTTGCAAAAGTTACAGGGCTTATTTTCATCGGCGCATGCTCATCGCTAAAAGCGATACAATGTTCATCGTAATAAACATAGGGTGAGTACTGCAAATGCCATTTCTCTTCGTTAAGTTCTATCGGCACAGTTCTCAAGGTCTGTCTTGCCGGATGCGTCAAAGTACCTTGAAAACCTAAATTTTCCAGACACAATAAACATTTGGGATATTTATTCCCTTTAAAGTTTTTCTCAGCAAGCACTTGTTTCGGATCCTTTTCCGGCTTGCTCAAGTTTATTGTTACTCCCACTTTGCCATAGTCACCCTGCGTAAACCAGCAAATATTTTTTCTTATATCGCAAAGCCTTATGTAATTGCTTGCAACGCTAATTTTGTAAAGATAATCGGTTGCTGCTTTTATATTTAAGCAATCCCTATATTCTTCAAACGTTCTTGCTACCAAACCCGCAGATGGTGTAACCAACCCCATTATTTTAGATTCAAATCTTATTTCATCGCCAACTGATATCATTTTTTCATTTATAGCATAATTAATAAGACTATCTAAAATATCTTTTTGTAATTCTTTTGCTTCGCCCTTTCTTGTGCCGGGCTCCACTTCAAATAGCTCTAATAGTTGATTCCTTGCATACATGCTGTCCTCTAGACCTAAGTCCATTTTGTCCTCAGCATATAAAAGCAAATCCTCAATAATATTACTGATCTCCTTCATAAACACCTCATCCCTTCATAATTTTCTTGCAAACATTTTCGCTACGTGCTACAATGTTTAGTAGTTTATTATACCATTGGGAGCAGGTTATGGCAAGAGCTTTAAATCAAGAAAAATTTTTAAATAGTTCCAAATTCTTGGATAATATTCGTGCCCTTTATTCAATTGACGCCAGTATTTGCGCTGAAAGATATTCTTCTTTGACAGAAGGGTTGCATGGAAGTGTAAGATTTTTCTCCAGTCCGGGCAGAGCAGAGCTTGTAGGAAATCATACCGACCACAATCATGGCTACGTTATTGCATCCACTATCGATAAGGATGTAGTTTGCGCCGCAATTCCCACTTCCGACAACAAAATTACGGTAAACAGCGTAGGTTATCCTTCTTTTACCGTAGATATTAACGACTTACAACAAAATTCGCTTCTTTACGGCACAAGTACAGCTTTGGTACAAGGCGTGGTAAAGGGATTTTGTGACAGAGGATATAACGTTGGTGGATTTATATGTAACTCACACAGCACTATATTTAAAGGCGCCGGAGTTAGCAGCAGCGCAGCTTTTGAGCTTCTCATATGCGAAATACTTAACGCATTTTATAACGATAACAAGATAGGTTACGTCGAAAAGGCATTGATAAGTCAGTTCGCCGAAAACGTTTATTTTGGCAAACCTAGTGGTTTGATGGACCAACTTACCATAAGTCGTGGTGGAGTTTCTTTTATGGATTTTGAGAATCCCAACCTGCCCAAAGTATCTACCTCCAATTGGCAATTTAACGATCTCAATATGGTAATAATAAATTGCGGCGGAGACCATTGTAACCTGACTGCAGAATATTCGGCAATTCGTGAAGAAATGCACCAAGTCGCCAATTATTTTGGTAAAAATGTACTAAGGGACATAACTAAGCAAGAATTTTTTGACGATATAAGAGGCATAACAAACGCGGTAAGCGGTAGAGCCGTTTTGAGAACTATCCATTTTCTCTTGGAAAACGAAAGGGTGCTAAAAGCTAAAAACGCAGTAGAAAATTGTGATAAAAATACCTTTTTGGATATAATTAATGCAAGCGGTGACAGCAGTTACAAACTTTTGCAAAATTGCTATCCTGCCAATGACGTAGAGCAAAGAGTTCCGCTAGCTCTTGCATTAGCTAAAAATCATTGTGACGTGCTGGCATCCAGAGTGCATGGTGGCGGCTTTGCAGGAACTATATTGACCTTTTTAGACAAAAAAAATTGTTCCAAATTTGAAAATTATATAAAAGACGTCTTTGGTGACGACAACGTGTTTTCCGTTGGCATCAGAAACTCTGGCGCAATCGAAGTGGAGATTTAATTATGCATTGGACCGGCAAAATAGAACCTATAGCTTTTTCCATTTTGGGCAGAGATGTTGCCTGGTATGGCATAATAATAACTTCTGCTATGCTGCTAGGACTTCTCCTTGTTATACAGCTTTCCAAGAAATTAAAAATAACGTCCGACGATTTGCTAGAAATGTTTTTAATAGCAATTCCCATTGCCATAATTGGCGCAAGAATTGGATATGTTTTGTTCCATCCATCTTACTATTTTGATTTAAATCACGCTTTCGGCATACAGGATTTTATAAATATCGTCGCTGTATGGGATGGCGGTTTAACCATAACTACGGGCGCGCCCTTCGGAATATTGGGCGGATACTTGTGGGCAAAGCGAAAGAAGATTGATTTTATCTATTTTACCGACAACATTATTTTTGTCGTGCTTTTATGTCAAGCAATCGGTCGTTGGGGCAATTTTTTCAATCAAGAATTATATGGACAGCAAGTAACAAACCCATCTTTGCAGTTTTTCCCGTATTCAGTTTTTATAAGCGCTGAAAGAGCTTGGTTCCAAGCGACTTTCTTTTATGAATTTGTAGCCAACTTACTAGGTTTTATAATGCTATATATGCTCTCAAGAAGACTAAAGGTAAAAGGCGCAGGTATCCTTGGATATGTCACAGTTTACGCTACAATAAGAGCAATTATGGAATCTTTACGTACTGACAGCGTAAAAGACGGAGTTCATTATGCAATGATAGTGAGCATAATAATAGCTGTTTTTGCCGCAAGCGCGCTTGTTTACCTAATAATAATACAACATAAAAAGGGACGAGTTTGGTATCCTCGTTGTATTCCTTTAAATGAATATACCGATGCACATCTTACTGACAAAAAGGACAATAACAAAGACATTGAAAAGTCCAATAAAGAATAATGGGAGAAATATTATGCGTAATCTTACTTTATTAACAGACCTGTACGAACTAACTATGATGAATGCCTATCTGGAAACAGACAAAGCTGATACCCTTGCAAATTTTGACGTATTTTTTCGCAAAAAAGAACATTTGGAGTTTGCCGTTTCCGCAGGCTTAGATCAAGTCATTGATTATATAAATAATTTACACTTTGACCAAAGCGATATAGATTATTTGAGAAGTCTTAACCTTTTCGGTGAAAAATTCTTCGCGACGATAAAAGACTTTAAATTTACAGGCACTATCAGAGCCATAAAAGAAGGAGAAATAATATTCCCAAATGAGCCTATTTTATCGGTAACTGCGCCACTTTATCAAGCTCAGCTTGTAGAAACCGCAATACTTAACATCATCAATCATCAAACGTTAATAGCAACAAAGTCTTTAAAGATTTGTCAAGAGGCAAAAGTTAGCGTAATGGAATTTGGCCTACGACGGGCGCAAGGTCCAGATGCCGGCATATACGGCGCAAGAGCCGCAATCATTGGCGGTTGTTCATCAACTAGCAACGTATTGACAGCAAAAGACTTTGACGTAGCGGCAGCCGGCACGCACGCGCATAGCTGGATAATGAGTTTTGATACAGAACTTGAAGCGTTCAGAACTTATGCGAGTATTTATCCCGATAACGCGATGTTACTTGTGGACACCTATGATACTTTACATTCCGGCATACCCAACGCTATAAAAGTATTTGATGAAATGAAAGCCAACAATCTAAAACCTGTGGGCATTAGGCTTGACAGCGGAGATTTGGCTTATCTAAGCAAAAAAGCGCGTCGTATGCTTGATGAGGCAGGTCACGAGGATTGTAAAATATGTGCTAGCGGAGATATTGATGAATATATTATTTCATCACTTAATCAGCAAGGTGCAAAAATAGATATTTACGGCATAGGCACTAAGCTTATCACCTCCTCTCTAACTCCTGCTCTTGGCGGTGTATATAAAATGTCTGCGATACAAGAAAACGGAGAATGGGTGCCCAAAATGAAAGTTTCGGATACTGCTGAAAAGATTACCAATCCTGGGATTAAAACCACTTATCGTATTTACGACAAGGACAAAATGGCATTTGCCGACTTAATTGCTTTAAAAGAAGAAGAGTATGATACTAGCAAGCCCCTTACCCTTTTCCACCCTGTGGAGACTTGGAAGACAACTACTCTTACCGATTATACTATGCGTGATCTTATGATAGACGTTTTTAAAGACGGCGTACAGGTTTATACCTCGCCCAAGCTCAAAGAAATTTCCGAGTATGCAAAGCTGTCAAAAAAAGAATTTTGGGAAGAATACACCAGACTTCTTAATCCCCATACCTACAAGGTAGATTTGAGTAAAAAATTATATGATTTGAAAATATCTCTTACTATAGAGAACGAAAAAAAGAATAAATTAAAATAAAAGATGGTCGTATGACCGTTTTTTTATATCAATTTAAATCAAATTGACTCCTCACGAGCAGATATAATAACCGCTGGGGCATAAATCTTGTTAAAAATACTAAAAGCTTATTTTGTATACCACTTGCATAAATGCTTGCC
>DATFIH010000128.1:0-2012 GCA_035270205.1 Clostridia bacterium
GTTTTTTTACTGGTTTCATCTAACTTTCGGTAATCTTCGCTACCTGCAACGTGCGCTATGTTTAAAAAATTTAATAATTTATGTCGGAAAATTTTAAAATAGTAATCTGGTTTCCTTTTAGGTTTTAGCCCTGCGCTATCAACAAGTACAATCTTTTCTAGCATATGACTGTATTTTGATGCAAATTTTAAGCAAACTCTACCGCCAAAAGAGTGGCCGACTAGTATAACGTCGTTCATTTTATAATGTTCAATTATATCAAGTATGCTTTCTACGTAATCATTAAGATATAAAGGATAATTAGCTGCAGGAGTTTTTCCAAAACCGTAAAAATCGACCAACGTGATACGAAACTTATCTTGTAAACGTTTTGCAATACCCAAAAAACTGTCGATGCTACCGCCCCAACCATGCAAAAAAATCAAATCTTTGCCATTTCCAAACTGGATATGATTGATTAAAATAATAGCCCCCTACAATACTCTCCAATATATGCACGCATTTTCCTTATCCTGATAGTAACCTTTCCTTACTCCCGCCAATTCAAATGTGTGTTTTTCATATAGATTTCTTGCAGGTATATTGCTTTCTCTTACCTCTAAAGTAATACTTGATATGTTGAGCTCTTTTGCCTTTAAAATAATTTTATCTAAAATAATAGAGCCATATCCTTGTTTGCGATAACTATTTTTTACCGCTATATTCATAATATGTGCCTCATCTAAAACTTGTGCAAAACCACCGTAAGCAATGACTTCATCATCGTCATAAGCTACAATATAATGCTTATTTTCTTGAGGAATCTCATCCAAAAACAAATTTTCGCTCCAAGCGTGTTTGCCAAAACACTCTTTTTCAAGAGCGGCAACTTGCTTAGCATTATCGTATGTTAAATTATCAAACCTAACCATCGATTCCTGTTTCCCTTTCGGCGCTTGATTTCTTTAGATAAAAAGGTTTCGCTTGATTTACATACTCTTTTTTATTGATTTTAATAAGCGTTTTTTCAATAAGTTTATCGGGCATAGCCTTAATTAGCTCTACCTTTTTTAAATTGTAATTAGCAAGTTCTGAATCATTTAGCGCGATATACTCTATGTTATCGCCTGTTTTTACAGCGCAATAATAGTTGCCATGCTTGCAGTCGAGTATTGCTACAACGTCTTCATCATCTATAAGTTGTTCCAAACTAGTTATTTCTACAATAGGTTTTTCTAATGCTAAAGCAAAAGAATTGATTGTGGCAACGCCTACCCTTATTCCGGTAAATGATCCGGGTCCTACAACAACGCTAAAACAGTCTATATCCTGTATAGATAGATTGTTGTTATGTAAGATAGTATCAATGTGCTCAAGCAATACACTGTTGTGTTTTTTGTTATCTTCTTCACTTATAAAAGTAAATTTGTTATCACCTTTGACAAGCCCGATAGCAATTTTCTCTCCAGAAGTATCCAAGCATAGTATGTTCATTTATTCTTCTCCAATTGTAATTTTTCTAGAGTTTTTTCCTATTCTTTGTATTGTAACCTTAATAATGTTTGTTAAATTGCTAAATTTATTCCATTCTATTACGCATATGCCGTCTGGGGAATTAAGGTTTTCTTCCAATCCTAGTTCCGACAATTCGTCAGCGTTTAGCCTGTACATATCGTAATGATAAAGATTGATCTTGCCTTTATATTCTTTCATAATAGTAAAAGTCGGGCTATTAACGTCGTCTTGCTTTATGCCAAGCTCTAGAGCCAAACCTTTTGTAAAAGTGGTTTTGCCTGCGCCTAAGTCACCTTCAAGCACAATAATTTCACCACCAATCAACGTATGCGCCAATTTTTTTGCCAAATTTTGCGTGTCGGAAACACTATAAGAATTATATATGCAATTTCTCACGTTGCTTTCGCTTACATTATTAATTTTTGTTCCCTCCCAATGTAATAATCGGCTCAGCCTTTTATACAGTAAAAAAGCAAGTATTGAAACAATTAAACTTCTTAAAAGGTTAAAAGGTCTGT
>DATFIH010000129.1:0-2578 GCA_035270205.1 Clostridia bacterium
GTTCATAAATACCCCCAAAGAAAGACTGCCCCAAATAAGCTAGGGCAGTCTTTCTTTTTTTAAAAACAGTTGCCATACATGTTAAAGAGAATTATACTAATATAATTAAGATAAATAAATTCTACGTTATTTAGCAAAATAAAAACTGAAGGAAAAAGGTATGAAAAAAGAAACCTATAAAGTAGAAGGAATGACGTGCGCATCTTGCGCAAGCTCGGTCGAAAGGGTAACCAAGAAACTGGACGGAGTATCTTTGAGTCAAGTCAACCTTGCTACAAATAAGCTGACAATAACGTATGATGAAAAAAAAGTTACACCTGAAATGATTATGGAAAAAGTCGACAAGGCTGGCTTTGGAATCGCGTTAGAGAACGAGAAAAAGACAATTAAGCCAAAAGATAATGAAGATAAATTGGATAGCGAAAGGAAAAGTTTGATAATTGCCATTGTGTTTACCGCGCTACTTTTGTATGTTTCTATGGGGCAAATGTTAAAAAGCCCGTTGCCCTTGCCTGCATTTATGTCTATGGCAAAAAGTCCGACAAACTTTGCCTTAACACAATTGTTATTGACAATACCTATTTTATTTTTAGGTAAAAAGTTTTTTATAAGCGGATACAAGGCGCTATTTCATTTAAGTCCTAATATGGATACACTAGTTGCTATTGGAGTGACTACATCTTTTTTGTATAGTCTTGTTATGACTTATATAATACCGTATAATAACCATTTTGCGCATCAGCTTTATTATGAATCGGCAGCAGTAATAATTACACTTATTATGCTGGGCAAATATTTGGAGGCAAACAGCAAAAGAAAAACACAAAGCGCTATTAAAAAATTGATGGAGCTAAGTCCAGATACTGCAATTGTTATTAAAGAAGACGGAACGCAAGCAGAAATAGCAACTCAAAAAGTTAAATTAGGCGATACTTTGCTAATTAAACCCGGGGCATTGGTGCCGTTAGATGGAGTAGTTATATCCGGAGAAAGCGGAGTTGATGAGGCGATGATTACAGGCGAGAGCATCCCTGTGGAAAAAACCGTTGGTGACAATGTTATAGGTGGCAGCGTAAATTATAACGGTGCGCTATACGTAAAAGTCAATAAGATTGGTGAAGATACTGTCCTTGCAAAAATTATAAAATTTGTGGAGGACGCTCAAGGAAAAAAAGCGCCAATATCAAAAATTGCTGATAAAGTTTCGGGATATTTTGTACCGATAGTAATTGGCATTGCCATAATTTCATTTTTAGCGTGGCTTATTGCAGGTTATGGTATTTATTTTTCGCTTAATATTTTTACTGCAGTGCTCGTAATTGCTTGTCCTTGCGCGCTTGGACTTGCTACACCTACCGCAATTATGGTGGGAACAGGCTTAGGCGCGACAAAAGGAATACTAATAAGAAGCGGAGAGGCATTGGAAATAACTCACAAAATCGATACTGTTATTCTAGACAAAACAGGTACGGTTACCGAAGGTAAACCAAAGGTGGTAACAATAATTTCAGCTCTTTTTGATAAAACAGAATTATTGAAAATTGCAGCATCGGCAGAAAGCGTATCCGAGCATCCATTGGCAAAGGCAATAGTTGAAAAAGCACAAGAAGAGGGCATCGAACTTTATAGACTTACCAATTTTATAAGCTTGACAGGTCAAGGAATTAGCGCAAAACTCGGCGACGGTAGAGATATAATTGTAGGCAATAGCAGACTAATAGAGTCTAAGGATATAGAACTTTCGTTTGAAAAAGAAGTTGCGGAACTTTCCAATATAGGTCAAACGCCTGTTTTTGTAGTTGTTGATGACGTAATTCAAGGCGTAATAGGTATTGCTGATAAGGTTAAGGAAAATAGCATTGAAGCGATACAAAAGCTAAAAAATGCAAATATAAAGGTTTACCTTATGACCGGTGACAATAAGAAAACCGCCGACCATATCGCAAAAACCGTGGGAATTGGCGAGGTATTTGCCGAAGTTATGCCGGAGGACAAAGCAGAGTATGTGGAAAAGTTGCAAAGCGAAGGGCGCACTGTTATGATGGTAGGCGATGGGATAAATGATGCGCCTGCTCTTATGCAAGCGGATATTGGTGTTGCTATCGGTAGCGGAAGCGATATTGCCATAGAATCAGCCGATGTTGTGCTTATGAAATCCGATCTTACTGATGTTTACCGCTCAATTAAGCTTAGCAAATATACCATAAGAAATATAAAACAGAATTTATTTTGGGCGTTTTGTTATAACGTTATAGGGATACCAATTGCAGCAGGGGCGCTTTATCTAATAACAGGCACGCTGCTGAGTCCTATGATTGCAGCGTTTGCGATGTCTTTAAGTTCTGTATTTGTAGTAGGTAACGCGCTTAGGTTACGTACAAAAAAATTATAACTTATTTAAGGAGTAAAATATGACAGTTTTAAAAGTAGACGATATGCATTGTGGCGCTTGCGTCAACAGAATTACCAAAGTTTTAAATGCCGAGAATATTAAATTTATGGTTTCTTTACAAGATAAAACAGTAACGATAGAAGATGATGCGTTGACGGAAAAAGCAATTGAAGCAATGGATGATGC
>DATFIH010000130.1:0-14692 GCA_035270205.1 Clostridia bacterium
GTACACGCTCTTGGGCAAACAGCACATTTCTTTTTTGAAGGGACTCTGCCCGATTATAAAATAGCGTCGGCGGTAAATTGCAAACTTCCCGATGACATTAGGGTAATTAAATCAGAAGAAATTTTTGATGAAGATTTTCACGCCCAATACTCAGCAAAGAGCAAAACGTATATTTATAAATTTTACGTGTCGAGAACATTAAGTCCTATCCGAAACTTAACGTATGCCCAAATACCTTACGATATGGACAGGATAGATTACAAAAAAATGGAAAAAGCGATACAAAGTCTTATAGGAACCCACGATTTTAAAGGTTTTTCGTCCACAGGAAGTAATATAAAAAACACCATAAGGACAATTTTTGCAGTCAATTTAAGCGCAGAAAACGACGAAATTATTTTTACAATAAAGGGCAACGGCTTTTTATATAATATGGTAAGGATAATAGCCGGCACTTTAGTATGGATAGGCTTGGGACGTTTGCCAGAAGATGCTATTTTGCAAATATTTGCTTCAAAGTCTAGAAAAAACGCAGGAAAAACTTTCCCTGCGCATGGACTTACTTTAGTAAAAGTAGAATATTAAAATTCTTTATCTTCTTCCAATTTTAAATCTTCGTCTCGTATTTCATCATCATTTTGTCTTACTTTTGCATTGATGCTTTCAAGTGGGAATTTCTTTATTTCGACATCACCTTCAGGTGAGGTTATTCTTACGGTAACTTCTCTACGCAAAATATCATTGTTTAAAACAATGCCTTCACCGTCCGGTGTAGTTGCGGATGTATTTACTTTAGGCATCTTTTTATACATTTCCTGATAATAACTATTTTCATATTTTAAACAACACATTAGCTTGCCACAGCAACCGCTGATTTTTTGTGGATTAAGGCTTAGACCTTGTATTTTTGCCATTTTTATCGACACCTTTTCAAAGTCTTGCAAGAATGTCGAGCAACAACACGGTCTACCGCAAGTCGCGAGTGCCCCACGCATTTTGATGTCGTCTCTTTCGTAAATCTGTCTTAACTCTATACGCATATGGAAAACACTTGCCAAATCTTTTACAAGTTCTCTAAAATCGACTCTGCCTTCTGCGGTAAAATATATTATTACTTTTTGTCTGTCAAAGGTGTATTCTGCATCGACCACTTTCATATTAAGCTTGTGAAAACTGCTTTTTTCCATTGTAACTTTTACAAGATAATCACGTTTTGACAGGTTCTCTTCGTGTCTTTTTATATCGTCAAAACTTGCCTTTCTAAGGACGTCTTTAAGAGGTGCTACTATTTCAGAATCAGCTACCTCTTTATTCGCCATAGTTACTCTGCCAAATTCTACGCCTCGCACGGTTTCGGTAATAACACCGTCGCCCTCCTCAAAGATTATATCCTTGGGAGAAAAGTAATACAGTTTACCTGTATTTTTAAATTGTACTCCTATTACTGTTGCCATTTATATTTTGCCTCCAATATATCAAACATTACCTTTTCCGCTACGCTTACGGCGCTGATGTTAAACGCAAGCTTTTTTCTACCTTCGTTAATAGCGTTAAGCGCCATAGTAACACCGGCGCAAGAAAACCCTTTTGCTAGCTGATTAAGGTCATAATCGCGGTTAAGTATAAATTTTTCCGCATTGCTTTTTGTTATAATTTTCACTATATCACTTAAGAATATCTCCAAAAAATCAAGCGTTAGCCCAATATTTTCCTTGTTGAAGATGTCCTTATATAGATGATCAATAATTTGTGAGGAATTTTTTAAGCTAATCAGCGTATCGAAGGTTTCCTCATATACCTTTTTGTAACGTTCATTGCCTGCAAACGCAACTGCTTTTTCAAAATTGCCCATAGAATAGCTAGCCGCTTCCTGGCTAACTTCCGGGCTAAAGCCAAGCTCTACAAGTTCATTATATACGGCAGATACACTTAAAGGCTCTATAAAAATTCGCTTGCCTCGCGACTTTATAGTACTTAGCAGTCCCGACTCGTTGCCAACACCCAAAAACATAGTAACGAAAGAGGGTGGTTCTTCAAAAGTTTTGAGTAGTTTATTTTGTACTCTTGGATCTAGCAGTTCTGCATTGTCAATAAAATATAGCTTTTTATCGTCGCCTATCGGCAATATGTGTGTATCATCGGTAAGTTCGTTAATTTCTGATACTTTTATTTTGTCGTTGCCGTCAAGGATTCGTATATTGATATGGTTTTTTGTTAAAACCTGCTTGCAGCTGGCACATTCGCCACAACTTGTTGGACAGAATATTGCTAAGGAAATTTTGGTAAACAAAGCTTTTCTTGCGTCGCCGTCCTCGCTTACAATTAAGTATGCGTGGTTAAGCGCATTCCTTTTTAAATCGGAAAGCAAATTTTGATAGCCAATATTGGAGTCAAGTAAGCTAAGATTCAAATTATTATGCCCCTTTCGCGTAGCTTTTCTATAATACTTTCAGCCGTTGCTGTCTTATCTTTGTTTGGGACAATATTTATATACCTGTCACTGTATTTTTTGCTAAGTTCTAAAAAGCCTTGATATACCTGAAGGTGGAAAGCATCATTTTCTTTTTCCATACGATCGTTTTGCACAATCTTACCTTTTTGTTTTCGCCAAGAATTGGTAGGATCCATATCCAAAAAAACAGTTGCTTCGGGGATGCAGGTAGCTACTGCGTATTTATTTATTTGTAAAATAGTTTCTTCGCCTAGCCCTCTCGCATAGCCTTGATAAGCAAGTGAACTGTCTAAGTAGCGGTCACATATAACCAAACGTCCATCTTTTACTGATGGTAAAATGACCTTGTTTATATGCTCGCTCCTTGCCGCCGCAAAAAGATTGGCTTCACAATATATATCCATATCCTCACTAAGGATGAGTTCTCTTATTTTTTCGGCAAGCGGTGTACCACCAGGCTCTCTTGTTAGTGTAAACAGCTGACCGGTTTTTGTAAGATATTCGGTAAGTAACCTTACTTGAGTGGATTTTCCGACTCCTTCACAACCCTCAAAGGTGATAAATCCTTTTATTATTTTCATACATTCCTCTTAATTTTTAACCTAAAGTATATTTTACCACATAAACGCCATTGTTTACAAGAAGTAAACGACTTATTTCCAAGTAGATAAAAAAAAGCTTCCGCATTTAACAATGGGAAGCTAATAATTATAAAAAATTTCGGTTTTTTACTTTTTAGGTTTCATTGTAGGAAACAAAAGTACGTCACGAATACTGTAATTGTCGGTTAGTAGCATAACAAGTCTATCTATGCCGATACCAAGACCGCCTGTTGGAGGCATACCGTATTCTAAAGCGTTTACAAAGTCGTCATCCGTCATTTGCGCTTCATCGTCGCCTTGCGCTCTTTCTTTAGCTTGTTGTTCAAATCTTCCTTTTTGGTCGATAGGGTCGTTGAGTTCGCTAAAGGCATTGCCCATTTCTCTTGCCATTATGAAAAATTCAAACCGTTCGGTAAGCCTTGCATCTGAAGGCATACGCTTAGCAAGCGGACTTACTTCTACAGGATAATTAATTATAAACGTAGGTTGAATAAGGTGTTCTTCAATCTTTCTGTCAAAGACTTCGTAAAGTGCCTTGCCCCAAGAGATATCTTTATCAAGCTCTATACCAATAAGATTGGCTTTTTCAATAATTTCGGTCATTTGCATAGAGTCAAAATCTATACCAGTATAGGTTTTGACAGCTTCTGCCATAGTAATTCGTGGCCATTTTCCACCAAAATGAAGTTCTGTCCCTTGATAGGTAAAATCGGTAGTGCCTAAAGCTTTAAGAGCGCACTCTTTTACCAATTCTTCGGTTATGTCCATCATATCGTTATAATCGGCATAAGCTTGGTAAAGTTCAATAGTGGTGAACTCCGGATTATGCTTTATGTCCATTCCTTCGTTGCGAAACAGTCTTCCAATCTCGTATACCTTGTCAAAACCGCCAACAATAAGTCTTTTTAAATATAGCTCGGGCGCGATACGTAAAAACATATCCATATCCAAGGTATTATGGTGGGTAACAAATGGTCTTGCACTAGCTCCGCCTGCAACGCTGTTAAGAATGGGCGTTTCCACTTCGACAAATCCTTTGGCATCCAAAAGATTGCGGATGGTGCTAATAATTAAACTACGTTTTTTGAACGTGTCCATAACTTCTGGGTTTACAATAAGATCTACATAGCGTTGACGATAACGCAAATCAGTATCGGTTAGTCCGTGAAACTTTTCAGGTAGGGGAAGAAGTGACTTGCTAAGCAAAATA
The DNA here is from genome assembly GCA_035270205.1 of Clostridia bacterium. Lineage (GTDB taxonomy): Bacteria > Bacillota > Clostridia > Christensenellales > DTU072 > CAG-1782. The sequence goes on from DATFIH010000130.1 coordinate 4,265, forward strand.
CATTTCTTTGCCTTAATGGAAATTTCTCCCATATGTGTGGTAAATACCTCGCCTTCAATACCTAGTATATCTCCTAAGTCCCATTTTTTGAAATCGGCATATTCGGTCTCGCCCAGTTCATCACGTTTAAAATATATTTGAATTTTGACACCGGCATCTAAAATATGTCCAAAACTTGCTTTTCCCATTATACGGCGGGAAGTTAGTCTGCCGGCTATCTTTACGTATTTTGCTTCGTAATTTTGATAATTATTCAGTATATCGGAAGCTGTCGCATCCCTATCAAAAGAGGTTATTTTATAAGGGTCAAAACCCGCCTCTCTCATTTCAGAGAGTTTTTTGCGTCTTACAGCAACTTCATCAGTGGTTGTTTCTGTAGTTTTTTCGGTGATATTCATTTATACTCCTTATAGGTCTGAGCATTTTTCTATGGAGAGAATGGTAACTGAATACTTGCCACCTGGAGTTTTAACTTCCACGGTTTCTCCTACCTTATGCCCTTCAATTGCGCTACCTAAGGGACTTTTTATGCTTATGATGTTACGTCTTGAGTCAGCCTCTAATGAATTCAGTACGGTGAATGTGTCTGTATCGCCGTCTTCATCCTTTATTGTAACTAAAGTGCCAAGTCCTACTCTTTCTGTATTTACTTGTGAAGCTGTAAGTATACAAAGATTTTTTAATAATTCGCTTAATCTTACGATTTCTTCTTCATTTATGTTTTGGGCATCTTTAGCTGCGCTATATTCTGCGTTTTCACTCAAATCGCCAAATTCTTTAGCACGTTTAATAGCATCGCTAATCTCTTCGCGCTTGTCTTTTTCGAGGAAGTTGATTCTTTCCTCTATTTCTTGGAATTTGATCCTTCTTACCAGCTCAATAGCCATATTTCCTCCAAATATATGTATAAATAGTTTAAAATAGTATAGTACAAAAATAAATATATGTCAAAGGTTTTTTTGCCAATAAAACCCGCTTGTTTTACGCTATGCGTATAAGTGAGAATATAACACTTTGATATTGAAAAAATATATTTTTTATGTTATGCTAAATAAAATATGAGGTGAATATGACAAGACTTAATGAAAATTTGCAGGTAAATAATGCATCCAAAGCGTTGGAAAGTAATACAATTATAGGGAAAGGCTACAGAATTAGCATTATTACCCCCAATCTAGTTAGAGTTGAGATACAAAAAGATAATAACTTCTTAGATGATTCTACACTTTGTTTTTGGAACAGAGATTTAGGCGAAGTTGCATTTGAAAGTAAAAAAACCAACAAAACATTGGAAATTGTTACAGAAAAAGCAACCTTTTATTTCAATGAAATCACCAAAAAAATGGTAAAAGTGAAGATAGATGGCACGAAAGTTTTGTGCAATAATTGTGGAAATTTGTTGGGAACTGCCCGAACTTTAGACTTCACTTTTGGTTATAAAAAACTTGGTATAGGCGTAATAAGCAAAAAAGGTGTGGCGGTTATTGATGATAGCGAAAGCCTATTATTATTGGATAGTGAGGTAAAAGCAAGAATTGTAAAAGAAAAAGACTGCTATATTTTCGCATACGGTAAAGATTATAGGGGAGCGTTAAAAGATTTTTATAAAGTTACAGGCGAAGTGCCTTTGCTGCCAAAATACGCTTTAGGAAATTGGTGGTCGAGATACAAAGCTTATACTCAAAAAGAATATATTGACTTAATGATGCGTTTTGAAAAGGAAAATTTACCTTTTTCTGTAGCTACTATTGATATGGATTGGCACTGGGTCGACATCAATAACAAATTCGGCTCCAATTTTAAAGGCCCGTCGCTTTTTCAGTCGGCAGGTTGGACCGGATATAGCTGGAATAAAGATTTATTTCCCGATTATCGAGCTTTTTTAGACTGGCTAAAGAGTCATAATTATCATATAACTATAAATCTTCATCCATCAGACGGAGTAAGGTTTTTTGAAGATATGTACGATACTATGGCTAAAAAAATGGGAATTGACCCTTCTACAAAAGAAACCGTAAAGTTTGATATCGCTTCTCCTGAATTTATCAACAATTATTTTGAAGTTTTGCATCATCCTTACGAAAAAGAAGGTGTAGATTTTTGGTGGATGGATTGGCAACAGGGCAAAAAAAGCACATTGAAAGGTTTGGATCCGTTATGGTCACTAAACCATTACCATTTCTTAGATAATGCAAAAAATGGCAAACGAGCTATGTTGCTTAGCCGTTTCTCGGGTATTGGCGCGCATCGCTATCCCGTAGGTTTTAGCGGAGATACCGTAACTTCTTGGAGTTCTTTGAGGTTCCAGCCCTTCTTCACAGCTAATGCAGCTAACGTTGGTTACGGTTGGTGGAGTCATGATATTGGCGGGCATACCTTTGGGTTTAATGATGAAGAACTATATTTGCGTTGGTGTCAATTCGGCGTGTTTAGTCCAATAAACAGGCTACATTCGACAAGCCATGATTTACAAGGTAAAGAACCTTGGAATCATAGTGATGAAATTAGGAATATTGTAAATGAATATTTGGTATTAAGGCATAAACTTTTACCGTATATTTACACTATGAATTACCGCTCTCACGTTGATGGCATTTCTATATGCGAACCAATGTACTACAGCTATCCTGACATAGAAGAAGCATATACTGTAAGAAATCAATATATGTTTGGCTCTGAGTTAATCGTAGCTCCAATTGTAAGCAAAAATAATAAGCAGATTAATAAAGGCAAAATAACTCTTTGGTTGCCTCGTGGTAGATATACCGATATTTTCACCGGAAGAATATACCAAGGTGAAAAATACGTTACTATGTTTAGAGATTGGTCGAGTATCCCAGTTCTTGCAAAAGAAGGAGCGATTATTCCTCTTGCTATTAGCAAAGGTAACGACATATCCAATCCAAAAGAAATGGAGTTGCTAGTCTACCGTGGCAATAACAGCTTTACGCTATATGAAGATGACGGAGTCTCCGATGATTATAAAAAGGGTAAGTGTGCAAAAACTTGTTTCAATGTAAGTGAAAATGAAAAAACTTTGAACTTTGTGATAGAAAAAGTTAGCGGAGATATTAAATCTACCGTTAAACAAAGAACTTACCATATTAAGTTTAAGGATATAGTTGATGCAACAGCAAGTATTGCTATAAACGGAGATAGCAAAGATATTGAGTTTGCCGAAGATATTATTGTTACCATAAAGCCAACGGACAGCGTGCAAATTACGCTACAAAACTGTCAAGTTCTTACCAATCCCGACCCGATTGAAAGCGCAAAGGTGATTTTGAGTCGCTATCAGCGTGATAATCTTTCCAAGATGATTATGTATAGGGGTATGGGAAAAATAACAGATGCTGAAGAGTTTGAAAAAGCATTACGGGAGTCTACTTTCCCAGATATTGTAAAACAAGCGACATATGAAGTTTTGGCAGACTAAACAAAACGCTTTAAATAAAGCCTACAGAAATTTTCTGTAGGCTTTTTATTTTTCCACTTTTAATTTAAGATAGCCCTCTAGATTATCTAATTCGCTTATTCTGATATAGTCTACGTTAAGATATTCCATAACTCCAAGTATTAGCAAACCGCCACAGGGTAAAATAAGAGTTTTTTTAGGGTGCATACCTTTGATATTAATACGCTCATTAATCGGCGTTTTTATTATGCGATTTACTGTACTACTAATGCTATTGTAGGAAAATATGAAGTTATGTACAGCGTTGGTGTCATAAGGTTCTAATTCTAAATATATAGCTGCCAAGCTACTGCTTGTACCCCCAATAGAAATAAGCTCATCAAAGTGCGGAACTTTTCCATACTCAGGCAACCTGGTTTTAATGTACGGTAACAGTACATTTTTATCTTGCGAATAGTCTTTTAGCCTTACTCCGCCTAAAGGTAAAGAGTGACTATAGTATATGCCGTTTTCGTCACCTACAGCAAGCTCGCTAGAAGCGCCGCCGACATCGAGTATTGCTTTAGTACCGCCATTATAGGCTCCCAAAAATGCAATTTTGGATTCCGTATATGAATCAATTATGTCAATGGGTATATTTTCATCTTGTAGCAATTTGACAAACTCAGCACTATTTTTTGCACTTCGTACAGCCTCTGTTGCAAACACATTTACGTCCAATGCGCCTAAGCTTAGTGCAAAATGGAAATAATATTTTACAGCATTTATTGTGCGCGCCATAGGAATTTCACTCAAGGTATTATTAAGCATAAGACCTTCGCTAAGTTGCGTAATGCTATTATATTTTATTCCGTTATAAAGCAGTCGCACCGAATTGCTGCCTATATCTATTACTGCTGTCATTATTTAAAAAGCTCTTTATTGTTCTTTATTTTTAACCTTATCGAATGTAATATATTATCTATTTTTTTTAAAGGCATATTTAACTTTTGGGAAATCTCAGTATAAGCGTAACCGTCCAAATAATACTTAAGCACGGTAAGTTGCGCAGGTTTAACCAAATTTTTTAATTTTTCATAAAAGTTTTCGGTATTTTCCAGCATAGTATAATAATCGAGAGGATCGGAATTATTGCTGTCGGGGATGTTTTCGTCTATGTCGCTTAAACTTAATGCGTCGTTAAGCGCTTTGTGTTTGCCCCGTGAAGAAGTCCTTATTGCGTCGGTTATTTGACTGGATACACACATTGCCGCAAAGCTGGTAAAATTATCATTCTTTTTTTCATCGAAATCACGTATTGCTTTAAAAACTCCAAGTAAGCCTTCTTGCAATAAATCGTCAAACGTACCATTGGCTAAAAAAAATTTTCTTGCTTTGCTGCGTGCAAGTCCACGATAACGCAAAATAAGAACCTCCATACTTGCGGTGTCCCCTTGTTGCGCCTGTTTTACCAATGTTAGATCATCTAACGCTTGTTTTTCCATTTTTTATTATTTGTTCCTTCTTTGCCTTATGCATTCGTATAAAATAGCGCCTGATGCAACGCTTGCGTTTAAACTGTTGACCATACCAAGCTGTGGTAAGCTTATTGTTAAGTCGCTCAACTTTTTGGTAAGTTCATGCACGCCTGAGCCTTCGTTGCCAATAACAAAAGCAACATCGCCCGTTAAATTGGTGCGATAGATATCCTCACCGTCTGTATCGGTAGCAAATACCATAATACCAAGGTCTTTCATTTTTCTTATCAAATCATTAAGGTTGTTTACTTTTGCAATTTTGACGTGACTGCTTGCGCCACTGCTGACTTTAACTGCGGTATCTGTTACTCCGCATGAACGATGACGCGGTATTACTATACCATCAGCGCCAACGCAGTCGGCAACTCGAATTACCGCGCCTAAGTTGTGCGGATCCTCGATCCCGTCTAAAAGTATAATGAGCAAGTCCTTCCCTTCTTTTTTTGTTAATATTTCGTCAACATCAGAATATTCAAATTCGGTCGCAACTGCAATGATGCCTTGATGGTTGCCGCTTATAGACAAGCGGTCAAGCGCATTCTTTTCTACAAATTGCACCTTAATTTTTCGTTCGTTACAAATTTTTATCATATTGTTGAAATTCGATGTAGGCGCAGCTTTTAAAACCATAATTTTTTCAATCGTGGTAGCGCCTTTTAACGCCTCATTTACTGCATTTTTTCCTTCTATTAGCATATATTCTCCTTAAAATAAGTTAATTATTATTATTGTCCAGCGTTTTCGCCGTAAACAAGATTAAAAATTTCGTCAAGCCGTTCTTGTTGTTTATTTAGGTACAAATAACCTATTATCCCTTCAAAAGCGGTTGCATATTTGTAATCCATAATCGATGCGTGCTTAGGAACGTTGTTGCTCTTTGCATTTTTACATTTACGGTAGATAAAATTTTCATCTTCATTCAGAATGGGGATTATTTTCTTCATTGCTATAGCTTGAGCGCTTGCGCAAACCTTAAGACAAACTGCAGTATGCAATTCATTTATACCGTAAGGGTGGTTAAAAGATAGCATAGTTCTTACAAAAAGCGTATGCACTCCATCGCCTATAAGGCTCAGTACTAATGGGTTATAATCAAAAAGCTGCTGTTTCGCTACAGCTACTTGAGAATTGGATATTGTTTGCATAGTGTTTATTATATATTAATAGCTACAAGATTACAAGTGTCTTATTGACAAATGAGTAAATTAGTTATATATTAATAACGTATGAAAAAGCAAGCATTATACAAGGTAATATTGATAATTTGCCTCCTTGCCGTTGCGCTGGGCGTGTCCGGCTGCGTTGATAAAGGCGCATTGCCCGAAGGTTATGTTGAGGTGGAAAGTTTAAAAATCAATGACCCTACCGTTTATCTTTCTCCATCGGGAGAAACGTCTAAGTTTCAACTAGAGGTAGAAATATTGCCAGCCAATGCCAATCAAAGCCTTACATACTATATTCCAAGTCAATATTTAAAATATGTAACCGTAGATGAGAACGGACTTATCTCGGCAAAAATGCAACCTGAAGAGGAAATACGCATACCGCTTACGGTGACTTCAGCAAGCAACAAAAAAGCATCCTTAGTCGTGGGACTTATTATAGAATATACCGCAGTTAGAAAAATCAGCTTTGTAGAAAACGATGTGGAATTAGAATACAATGGAACTCCATTTCAACTTGCTATAAAATATGAACCGTATCACGCTCAAGATGGAAGAAATATCACCTATACTTCATTAAATCCAGAAATAGCAACAGTAAACGCAACAGGGCTTGTGACTCCTATAAAAGTAGGCAAATTTACAATTAGTGCGGTTGGCAAAACAGTATCAGGCATGGAAGTAACTGCAAATTTTAATGCTAAAGTGAGATACGCGCAAAGCAAGTTCAGTTTAGAGGTGAGCGACATTGCGCCTAGGTATAGAAGGACAATTAGCGATGATTCCAAGATTTCTTTTAATCTGCATAATTTAGAGCTTAATTCCGACCCGAACCCAAGAATACAATGGTATGTAGGCGGAGAAAGAGTAAATGGTATGGATGGTAAGATGCAATACGACCACCAACCTTCTGTAAGTACGGCGATGCGTTATTACGTTACTGTAAAAGTTCTTTGTATTGGAGAATCTGAACAATCATTCAGTAGTAAAGAAATACAGATTTATTACGATTTTTCAGGATTTGATTTTGTCTCGGAAAATGAGAGCAAAGCATACAGTAATTACCTTTATAACGACACTAAGACTTTTGAAATAACCTCAACAGGCTATGGTATAGACCACTTTAACTGGTATTTAAAAAGAATAGGTCAAGAAACACAAGCGCTTTTTGTGGGGAGAACTGAAGGAACCTCTCCTAATCTTACTAAAAAACTTAACATAGACGGAGATTTTTCCTTGACGGCAATAGGTTGTGATTCGCTTGATGAAAGAATTGAGGGACAGGAACAAACCTTTACTTTTAACGTTACAAGATACGTTGAAGAAGACACTCTTATTTTGACACCCAACGTATTAAATGGGGGTATTCCGCCCGAAAGTTATAACTGGTATTTATTCAAATGCGACAATGCTGGCACTATAATCGATGATGGTATCCCTTTAAGCGAAAGCGTTTCCAACGTCGTAATAAACGGCAATACACTTTACTATAAACTAAACAAAAACATAGGCGAAAAAATTGTTATAAGAGCTAAGGGTATGCTGGAAGGACGGGTAGCTAAGGTTGATGGAGCTGATTATTATTATCAAACTGAGCCAATTAAGATATATCCGAAAACTGGCTATACTGCGACTGACCATCCCGATGATATTGTCAATAATTCTGAAATAATGCAATTGCAGTATATGGCAAGAACCGATACGACCATAACCGATTTGATAATAGACGGTGTTTACGATATAGGCAACTATGTTCCTTTGGTATACTGGAGAGCAGTGGGAGGGGTCGGCAGTTACGTGGTGGAAGTTACTAGCGACAAAGGTCAAGTTATGTTGCTAGATAGCACCGAGTATGGAGGATTTGATGATTATTATTGCAAGCTTCCGCTTTCTTTCATAACGCTTAAAGATAAGTTTAAAATAAGAGTAAAACAAAAAGGCGGACAATATACGCCATATTATCACTACGGATATTCACCCGGTTCCGAGAGCGATTTCAAATACTATTTTGATAAGATACAAGAAACGCAATACAAATTTTTAGCAGCCTTTGACGACGTTGTTGTCAACGGGTATATACGCTCTATCAAAGAGCTGGGTGGAATATTGGACTATATACTTTTGTATGAACCTAGCATAAGTGAAAACAGCCTTGTTTACGTGACCTACGGCGTTAGTATTATTGTTGGTAATCAAGTAGAAAGTTATGATAGAAAATATAGTTTCAAAATTTATATGGAACCTGAATATAAAAACTATGCTGTATATTATCCCATTTCAGCAAATACAGAGGGTATGGATTCACTAGATATCAACTTGTATTTGAGCTTGCTAGCTGCTCAAAACGCTTATTGTGAAACAAGTGAATTGAGAGTAAATATGGATTTTGACAGCGACGACGGCGGTTATTTTGTCGACTTATATAAAAACTTAAACCCTAAAGTTTTATTGGAGACGGAAGGTGAGGCTGAAATAAATACCGATGTTACAGACCACTATTCCAATAATCCTTATGGGCAAACAAATGGTGAGTTTGCTATAAATTATAAAAATACAAAAGCGGCATACACCTCTGATCAGCTTTACAATATTGCCGAATCGGGCTTTCAACCTGTTCCACAAACTACGATTGCTTCCAATATATTCAATGCGGCAAAGCAAGTTATAAATGAAATTATCGGAAAAGATATGACGGACAGGGAAAAGGTGCTAGCATTTTACGATTGGTTAATTTTAAACGTAGAATATGACTATGAAGTTTTGACAAAGATAACGGATACTGATAACGGATATGCCTATGAAGCATTCCATCTTGATGGAGTGTTTGTAAGCAATAAAGCTGTTTGTGACGGTATAGCTAAAGCAATGAGTTTACTATGCCAAATAGAGGGAATCCCGTGTTACAAAATATCGGGATATATTTATGCAAATGGAGGCTCGGGGCACGCATGGAATAAAGTCTATATAGACGGAAAGTGGTACGTGGTCGATGCAACTTGGGGTGGAACTACTTTGCCAAATTCAATAAACTATAAATACTTTATGATGACTGATAGTGAGTTCGCTTTGTATTATTTAAACCCGATAATTTATGGCGAGTTTGAAAAGGCAACAACCTCTTATAATTATTACGCAAATAACTTTATTAATGGACACGATACTTTTATAGAATCTATGGAAGAGTTCGCGACCCTTATAAACAGCTTCAATAGTGCTACAACTATTAAAATTAGATTAAGCGATAGTTTTCTTGCCCAATATAACAATAATTTGAATGCGATTATAAATAATCTTGCCAACCAAATAAACAGCGATCTTTCCGAAATCGCATCACCTGACAAATCGATATTAAAAATCACCATAAACCCAAAAAACTAGGAGAAAAAATGGAATATAGTGTAAGCTATGGTACCTCTTATATAGGGCGCATAATAACATTATCTAACGGTACAATAGAATTTTCCGTAAGCCTTGACGTAGGTCCAAGAATTATATCTTTAAAGACCGTAGACGGATTTAACGTTATGTATGAGGACGTTCAAGACTGTGTCAATAAAGACTGCTCCAAGATATACGGAGAAGGCGAAAAGTGGCATATTTACGGCGGCCATAGGCTATGGCTTAGCCCTGAAGATTTATCGACGTATTACCCCGACAATAACCCGGTGTGCTATGAATTAAATAAAAACGGAATACTGGTTTATCCAAAAAGATGGCAATTAGTAGAAGTACAACCCCAAATACTTATAGAGTTTATAGGTAAAAATCAACTAAAAGTGACTCATAAAATGAAAAATCTAGGTCCGAAAAGAGAGCTTTGTTTATGGGCTTTGACTGTTATGAAAGCAGGCGGAACGCTGACGTATTACTTGTCGGCAAAAGATACCGTCTTGTTGCCGAACCGCAATATAGTGCTGTGGCCATACTCTAGGTGGGAAGATACCAGGGTAAAATTAACAGACAACAAATTAATCGCAAAATCCGACACAAGGGTTCCCAATCCTTACAAAATAGGAGCCTATAATAAGAACCTGCACGCAGAATACGTGCTCGAAGAAGATGGAAAGAAAAGCACTTTTATTAAGAAAACAACTGCGCTTGATAATGAAATTTATCCCGACTACCATTGCAATTTTGAATGTTATTTTAGTGATATAATTCACGAGGTTGAGAGTCTTTCGCATATCAAAAAAATAGATAAAGGACAAGTTTTAGAACATACCGAATTTTGGGATATTTACTAAAAACTTGCAATTTATTATTTTAAAAAATAAGCAAATTTTGAAAAAAATTGAATTGCTTTCTCTTAATTCATTTTTGACAACATTTTTTG
>DATFIH010000131.1:0-3260 GCA_035270205.1 Clostridia bacterium
TTGCTCCACTTGAAGGTGGCAAAACTTCACTCGTTAAAAGCATTGCAGGTTTGTACCCAATTCAAAGAGGTGAGGTTATACTTAACGGCGCTAACATTGCGAAGCTTACTCCAAAAGATAGAAATGTATCCGTTATGTATGAAGATAGATGTCTATTTCAGCATAAAACGATATTTGACAATCTTATATATCCATTAAAAATAAGAAAAACTGAATTATCACTAGCAAAAAACAAGGTGAATGAAATTATAGAAGAATTTGAATTAAACCGTGTACGCAATATGTTAATTAGTAGTTTAAATGAAAAAGAAAAATTTCAAGTAGCGCTTGCCCGACTTTTTGTTAGAGAATCAGATTTATACCTTATTGATGACCCTTTATATTTATTTAAAGGTGATGAAAGGAGTCAAATATTTGATTATTTTTCAACTTATCTGAAAAAATTATGCAAAATTGCTCCAGTTATTTATGCGACCTCATCAGTAGAAGAAAGCAAAGCATTAGGCGATAATTTAGTTATAGTAAACTCTGGAGTGCAACTTCAGGCGGGATCTCTCGAATGTATTGTCGCCCGCCCCGACAACTTGCTGTCTTACAGACTCTTTCATGATGAAGCTATCGTACATAAAGTAAGACTTTTAGAAGATAATAGAGGAGTATATTTAGAGGTAGAAGGTGTAAGAGTCGATATTGACAATGAAAAACTAATTAACGAAATTTACATAAATTCGGAAGTTTTAGCGTGTTATTTAAATAACGATAATCAAATCGACGTATCGACGTTACGTTTATTTGATATAAATAGCGAAAAGATTATTTATTTTAATTGACAAAGAGAAATTAATAACATATTATATAGATATAAACCTAAAATCGATGATGCGTTCGGAGATGGAAGCTTTAAAAATTAATTTAATATTTTTAAATATTCTATAACTCTGCGCAATATGCAGAGTTTTTTTGTTTTAAACTTATACTAATTGGAGGCATAATTTGGAAAGAATAGGAGTTATTGGTATAGTAATTACCGATCCGCATCACGCATCTTTAGAGGTGCAAAACATACTAAGTGATTTTGCAGATATCATAATCGGACGTATGGGCGTGCCCGTTAAAGAACACAACATTGGCACAATCAGTCTAATAGTTAGTGGATCCAACGAAAGAATAAGCGCCTTAAGTGGCAAACTTGGAAGAATAGACGATGTTAACGTTAAAAGCGCAATAACATCAGTAGAAATAAAATAAAAGTTAGGAGGAAAAATGAAAAAAGTACTATTAGTAATTTTAGCTGTGGTTATGATAACCTGCTTGTTCGTTTCTTGTGCAAAAAATAACGAGACAAGCGTAATCAATATAAGTATGCCAGATGGTGCACCCGCTTTAGCTATGGCGAAGCTTATGAAAGATTTTACTTATGAAAATTATGTTGTAAACTTTGAGATAGTTCCGGGAGTAAACGAAATTACCGCAAGGTTGTCACAAAAAACCGCAAATATTGCCATGTTGCCAACTAATATAGCAACAAAGCTTTATGCAAATAATTTGGATATAAGATTGATTTCTAGCAACGTTTTTGGTGTATTATACCTTGTTGGTACGGAAGAAATAACTAGTCTTAACCAATTGAAAGGACAAACTATACAGTGCATAGGACAGGGCGGAACACCTGAGTTTATGTTAAAGTTTATACTGGAAACAAATAGTATAAGTTTAGATGAAGTAGATATACAATACCAATCAGATGGTAGTTCAATTATTCCGCTATTAAAAACAGGTTCTGCAAAATTTGCTTTACTTGGCGAGCCTGCTGCGACTATGAGCACTGAAAAAGCAGGAACAAAGATATTGTTTAATCTACAAGATGAATGGAAAAAACTTACCGGATTTGATGGATATCCACAAGCTTCAACAATAGCGACTGTAGATACTATCACCAACCATTCGGGATTTTTAAAAGCATTTAATAAAGCCATGCTTGAAAACAAAGAATGGATAAAGGAAAATTCGGCAGACGTTAATTCTATCTTGAAAGAGTACGGTAGCGCAGTTACGTTTGCCAATAATACGGTTATTGCCAACTGCAACATTGACTTTGTAAGTGCAACTGATGCAAAAGATAGCATAACTGTTTACCTAGAAACTATGCAATCCTACAACCCTGCATTCATAGGTGGAATACCAGACGATGCGTTTTATCAAATTATAGAATAATGAAAATAAATAAGCTCTATAAAAACTTAATTTATCCAGTAATATCATTAGGATTATTATTCCTTATATGGTTTATCACGGCAAAAATAGTTGATATAGAGCTTATTATCCCGTCCATTGACAGCACCTTTAAAATGCTATTTGCATTGCTTGCTAAAAAAACTTTTTACTTATCTGTATTAGGTACCTTAGCAAGAACTATACTAAGCTTTGTTATTGCTTTTGTAGCAGCAATCATTCTTGCTATTATTAGCTCATTTTTGCCTTTTATTAATAAGCTTTTATCCCCTATAGTTACAATAGTTAGAGCAATACCAACTATGAGTTTGATTTTGCTCACAATAATATGGTTAAATTCTCAAACCAGTCCACTTTTAGTTGGATTTTTTATCATATTTCCCATAATGTACGGTAGTTTTTATACAGCAATTAATAGCGTTGATAGCGATTTGATACAAATGAGCAAAGCGTATAACGTAAGTAAAAAGGATATGATATTCTCCTTATATTTGCCCAATATTGCGCCTTCATTTTTTGATATTGTGCGATCTACAATATCTCTTAACGTTAAAATAATCATTTCCGCCGAAGTACTCGCCCAAACTAAGCAATCAATGGGTATAATGATGCAGATTTCCAAAGCGCAACTAGAAACCGCTGATTTGCTCGCTTGGACTTTAGTTGCCATAATTCTTAGCTATGTTTTGGAATTTTTGGTTTTTTCTATTAAAAAATTGGTTATAAGGTGGGAAAAATGATATTAAAAAATATTACTAAACGCTATGGCGACAATACGGTATTTTCCAACTTCAACCTTACAATTGAAGATAACAGAATCACCTCCATACTTGGAAAGTCAGGTTGTGGTAAAACTACTCTGCTAAACATTATCGCGAAACTCACCGAATATGAGGGCAGTATAGATATCGATAATGAAAAAATTAGCTATATATTTCAAAATCAAAGATTATTGAATAACTTGACAGTGGAAGGAAATCTCCGCTACGTGCTAAATTCTTGCAATTTTACCAAAGATGAGATAGAAC
>DATFIH010000132.1:0-4173 GCA_035270205.1 Clostridia bacterium
GAAAGCACAAAACGATGCAAATCGTGGTAACAGAAGTTTTAGACGTGACAGATAATTAATTCGATTAATTAAAAGAAAAGCGCATACGAAAGTATGCGCTTTTTCTTTTGTATACTATTTTATAAAATCATACTTTTAGCAGAGATAAATCTTCCTCGCCAAAAGCTATTGAAATCGGTGATGCGGACTCCACCTGTTCCATAGGTATGTAATAGTTTATTATCACCAAGGTATATGCCTACGTGTCCTATTTTTTCCAGACCTGTATTATACTGCCTTGCGGTAGACGTCATAAAGATAACGTCGCCCCGTTTTATATTGTTATAGCGTACCGTTGTGCCTTGCTTGCTCATTGAGCGACTGTCGCCATAAAGATTGATTTTAGCACCAATATAGAAAGAGTATTGCACAAAAGCTGAGCAGTCAAAGGTTGCTCCGGTAAACGAATCTATCTTATTAAAGTTATAATCAATAATGCGGGTAGACCCAAATTCGTACGGAGTACCTAATACGCTCATCCCAACCGCAATAACCTTTTCTATTATATCGTTATCGGCAATCATTGATTTTAATCGCGAATAATTGCTTTTTGCTGATACGTATGCAATGCTGCCAAGATAAAGCACTTTGTGCCAGTTATCTACTGTTGCTATATAGGGCAAGGATTCATTGGTATTGACTACACCGACGATTTTACCGCTTGTTGTAGGGATATCCCTTACGTTTAAAGATACAAGCGATTGCACTTCATATTCGGAACTTGTGGCGTATGTCGGCGTGCTGAGTTCTTGACTGTCTGGATTTGTCTGTTGTGCGTCAGTTGTTGTAGTGGGCGTTGTTTGCTCAACACCATTTTCAACTTCCATTCCGCCTAAATTTATATCTCCATCATTTTTAGCAATTTGATCTGCATTATTACATCCTAGCAAGCTAAATGCAACGCAACATATCATAACCATTAAAACCATATTTTTTTTCATCTTTTCCTTTTCTCCTTAGCGATAATCTTAAGGTAAAAATCAATTCTTTTCAAGAAAAAAACATATACAAATTTTGCCATACAACGCTTATTTCAAGGTAATTTTTGGCAGCAAAATAGTTATTATATAGATAATGAATTGACAATTATAATTTACCATAATAGAATAACAAAACAATAGAGGTGGAAATGAACAACAAAATCATTGAGATTAAAGATTTAAAAAAGTATTTTGGCGACGTAAAAGCCGTTGATGGAATTAGTTTTTCGGTGGAAAAGGGTAGCCTTTTTGCATTTTTAGGGTTGAATGGCGCTGGAAAAAGTACTACTATAAATATCCTATGCACGCTGCTTGAAAAAGATAGCGGAGAGATAGCAATTGACGGGTTTAATATTGGTGTAGATAATGAAAATATAAAAGAGAGCATCGGTATAGTGTTTCAAAATTCTGTACTTGATGAAAAACTCACCGTTAAAGATAATCTTAATGTAAGGGCAAGTTATTATGGTTTAAAGGGCGTAGCTTGGCAACAAAGATTAAGTGAGCTGATATCTTTACTTGATTTGCAAGATATTATTAGCAGACCTTACGGAAAGCTAAGTGGCGGACAGAAACGAAGAGTGGATATCGCGCGTGGACTTATAAACCGTCCCAAAATTTTGTTTCTAGATGAGCCGACAACAGGACTCGACCCCAAAACACGTCAATCGGTATGGCAAATAATCAATAATTTGCGTATAAGTACGGGTATGACGGTATTTCTAACCACACATTATATGGAAGAAGCAAACGAAGCTAATAAAGTAGTAATTTTAGATTGCGGTAAGATTGCGGCAAAGGGTACTCCCAACAATCTAAAGAATATTTATTCGGGTGATTACATCAAGATATACAGCGTACAAAAGGCTACTACCGATGAGATATTAACCAGAGAGAACTATTTATATAGATATGAAAAAGATTGTTACATAATAAAAATGGTAAACAGTCTTGAAGCAAAAGCGTTTATACTGAAGCATCACGATATTTTAGAAGATTTTGAAGTAGTCAAAGGGGACATGGATGACGTATTCTTGAATGCTACCGGCAAAAAATTAGAAGGGGAAACAATATGAGTACGGTAAAAAAACCTATAAAAGAAAGCATTTACACATTAATGCAACTGACGAAAAGAAATATAAAAATGTTTTTGAGCGATAAAGCAGGTGTATTTTTTTCATTGCTTGCGCCACTTATAGTATTATTATTATATATTTTATTTTTGGGAGATGTACAAGTTAATAGCGTTGTCAGTGTTATCCCAGAAGGTATTGTTGTAAGTAAAGTCCCCATTAAGGCATACGTTGATTCTTGGATGATTGCAGGTGTACTAGGTATCTCTTGCATCTCGGTTTCATTAGGCGCAAATACCGTAATGGTGCTCGATAAGACAAAGGGTGTATTAAACGATTTACTTTCCTCTCCTGTTAAAAGATGGGTAATAACAGCAAGTTATTTTTTATATAACTTTATTGTAACAGTAATAATAACTATGGTAGCATTTATAATATGCCTTGGTTACATTGCGATAAGCGGTGGTTGGTATCTTAGTGTAATAGATGTCTTATTGACCATAACTACAATAATTATATCTTCTTTTTCAGCAACACTAATTACAGTTTTTATATGCGGATTTTTTAAAACAGAAGCCGCTCTTTCAGGCTTTATTGGTATTCTTAGTTCTGTTATAGGTTTTACTATCGGCGCATATATGCCTATGAGTATTATGCCTAAAGGATTGCAGTACATTTCAAGTTTGGTACCGGGTAGCCATTCTGCAGGAATATTCCGAAATTATCTGATGACCGGCGCTTTAGAAAATCTCGGCAAAGGTATACCACAAGAGGTTGTAGTAGCTTTAGAAGAAACGTTTGCTATGAAGATAAACTTTTTCGGAACACAAGTTGGTACCGACGTAATGTATATAGTAATGATAGCAAGTATTGTTTTGTTCGGCATCTTAAATGTAATTTTTGCCTTTAACAAAAAGACGAAAATCAAAAAAAAGAGTTAAGATAACAAATAAATTTTGACAACTTATATAAGCTTTTTTGCACTTGATATTTTATGTAACAAAATTCTATTTTTTTACGCATAATCTTGATTAATTTTTGTTGCATATTTAAATTGGTAATGCTATATTTAGGGCAAAGGATAAATGCTGTAAAAAAAGGCAAAAAAAAGGAAAAATAATATGAGTTTTATATGATAGTACGAGATTTTAATAGTGGGGACGAAGGCGCATTTTTGCAGATGTGCAGGGAGTTTTACCAAGCCAATGCGACATTGCATAAGTTTAGTGAAACTACTGCACGTAAAACATTTAAAAGAATAATAGAACGACATGAAAACCTTTGGGGTTTTCTTATTTATGATAAGGATAGTTTAGAAACTATAGGGTATTCGCTGATTACCTCTTATTGGTGTAACGAAGAAGGCGGAAATGTCCTTATTATAGACGAGATTTTTATTTTGCCCGAATACAGACATAAAGGTCACGCCGGATTATTTATGGAATGGCTGGAACAGCATTTTAAGGATATAGCGGTTTCTGTTACGCTGGAAGTACTTACGACCAATCAAAACGCGAAAGCTCTTTATGAAAAAGAAGGTTTTACGCCGGATGGCTTTGTGACCTATACCAAATATTTATCATAGACAG
The DNA here is from genome assembly GCA_035270205.1 of Clostridia bacterium. Taxonomy (GTDB): domain Bacteria; phylum Bacillota; class Clostridia; order Christensenellales; family DTU072; genus CAG-1782. The sequence goes on from DATFIH010000132.1 coordinate 3,682, forward strand.
TTCAAGACATTTTTATCAATTTAAATACAAAAATACAAAATGTATGTTGTTTTATGGCAACAACATACATTTTTCGCGTAAAAACTCTTGGCAAGGTGTATTTATTTTGAATAGTATATTTTTTATGTTATAATACTATAACTTTTTAAAACGGAGCTGCTTGATTCAGATGAATAAGAAATCACAATTAATACTATTTACAGTCATATTAATACTTGTGGTACTGGGTACCTCATTTTTGGTATGCGCTGAAGGTACGGGACAAAGTTATCAAGCTATATTAGCTAATGGTGTTTTTCGTGTTCTTTCCTATAACACAAGGCATAATAGTTTTGAGTGGGGTCTTAATAAATTAGAAAAAAACCGAAGAGTAAATGAAAATTATATAGTTCCTAGCTACTATATAACACATTATGATCTTGACGTATATAAAATAGATAATTTCCAAGTCGTTGTTTTCAATAAAGATGCGGAAAGTGGCAAATACATATT
>DATFIH010000133.1:0-2186 GCA_035270205.1 Clostridia bacterium
CCGCCAGTAGGTAAAAAACGCATAAAAGGGTAGGGCGCGGATAGCGCTTTAATCATAGACAAACCGCCCAACAGCTCACTTGGGAAAAACTTGACAACACGCAAGCCTCTTTCGTAAGCTTGTTCGATATCAGAGGCATTACTGCACCCTGGAAATACGGGTATTCCAAGTTTTATGCACCTGTCTACGACTTTTGGATTAAAAGAAGGTGTGACGATATATTTTGCGCCTGCGCTTATTGCTTCGTTAACTTGGTCTATCGAAATAACCGTTCCTGCGCCTACAAGCATATTTTGACATTTGGATGTGATAAGCTTGATAGCTTCTTTAGCAATGGAGCTTCTAAAAACTATCTCAACCACCTTTATCCCTGCGCTGGTTAATGCGCCCATCAGTGGTAGCGTATCTCTTATGTCTTCTAGTTTTATTAGTGGGGTAACACCGCAAAGTTCTAACTCTTTAACGACTACATTGTAATTGTTGTTGTCCATTATTCCTCAAAAATCCTTAAAAATTAGGAATGTTTTTCCTATAAAAAAGTATAACACAAGAGATTTTTTTTTACAAGAGGCAAAAAATGACGCAAAATGCAAAACAATACTAACAAAGTAGTAATTTTTTATTGAAATAATGTCGATAATAGTATATACTATTCTTAATAATAAACGGAGGCAACAAATATGTTAAAAAAAGATATGTTATTAATAGAAGCTTTCAAAACTGAAGGCGTCAATATAGAGGCTATGGCAGAGACCCTTGCTAATTATGGTATGCATTGCTTAGGATGCGCATTAAGCCATGGAGAGACTATTGAGCAAGCCGCAATGGCTCACGGAGTAGACCCTGATGAAATGCTTATAGCGCTCAACGAAGCAGCAGGTCTAAAAGCGTAATAATTACTGATAAAAAAAGATTTTTATTACATTAAAAGCGGTGTTAATACCGCTTTTTTTTGTTGCAGTTTTGCAACTGTTAAAAAAAATTGTTTTATTGACATTAACGATATACATATGTTACTATATAACGTAGTAATAAACTAGGAGTAGTATGTCACGCAAAAGGCTATTTATATGTATAATCTTTTTTATAATTGCGGTACTGACTGCCGTAACTCTTTATGGTTGTGAAAATGCTCCACTAAATGAAGAAGTCACAATAGATAAAATTGAAATAATTTCTACTCACGAAGGACCTTATATTTTAAATGCCAACGGGCATATCGAAAATATGGATTTATCGGAAATCACATTTAAAGTTTTTTATTCTAACAAAGAACAAGAAATAGTCACTGTTAATGACAGTATGTTTAGCACGGAAGACCTTAACAAATTTGAAACAAAAGGCGATCATACTTTGTTTATCAATTTTGGAAAGACCAACATTCCATTGAGTATAAGCGTGCGCTCTCAAAATGAGGCAAACCTTTTTACTGCTATATTTGAAACAGATGAAGGCTCCAAGGTCGAAAATCAATATACCAATATTATTAGTCGTTTTGCTGACCCATTAAGAGAAAATTATACTTTTGACGGATGGTATACTAACGTTGAACGTTCAGGAGACAGAGTAATTGCTCCATATACTCTTAAAGCAGATACAGTATTTTATGCAAAATGGATAGATAACCGTCGTTGTAACGTCACTTTTTACTATGTAGAGGATGGTGTAAGAAAATACCCGTTTAAAACATTTGAAGTTGTGTACGGCTCAAGCATAGACCTTGAAAACTATACTGAGTATCCACAGCCTGAGATAGAAGGAAAAATATTTACAGGGTGGTTCGCCGAATCAGGAGAAGCACACAACATAACTTCCGATTTAATTATCCGAGCAACCTATAATGACCAAAAATGCAATATAGAACTCTATGGCGGAGAGGGGTACGAGGGCAATTATATAGATAACGTATCATACGGCACTAAAAAAATATTAAATGAGATTCCTCCTGAAAAGGCTGGCCATGAAGTGCGATGGGGAATTGAAAAAAGTCAAACTGAAATTATCGAATTAACCGATGACAGTATAACTTATGATGAAGAAACCCAAACACTGACGATAAATCAAGATATAAAGATTGTAGCGGTATATGAAATTAACGTCTACACGATAGAGGTATATAACGGACTGGAGAGCCAAATCGATATTAATTTAAAAAATGGTAATATACTTTTAGAACAGATTTATAA
>DATFIH010000134.1:0-8874 GCA_035270205.1 Clostridia bacterium
AGAGGTTTTGGCTATGGAAATTACGACGTTTTTGGAAATAGTGGGAATTGTTGCTTTCACCTTGGTTGGTGTACTGGTAGGCATCGAATACGAACTCGATGTGTTTGGCATATATGCCGTATCTTTTTGTTCTGCTCTTGGGGGTGGTATCATACGAGATATATGCATCGGACGCAATCCGCCATTAGCTCTTACTTATTACGTTTACCCTGCTACCGTTTTATTAACAGTCACCATTGCATTAGTATTTTTTAAATTATTTGAAAAAAAACTCAACAGACAAAATATACATATGTTAAAAAAATATATCAATATTCTCGATGCGGTAGGGCTGGGTATGTTCACTGTGTCAAGTTGCCAAACCGCGATAAATTACGGATACGGTGACAATATAGTTATGGTGATTTTCGCTGGTCTGATTACCTCAATCGGCGGCGGTGTATTGCGCGATTTGCTTGCGGCAAGAAAACCGATAGTTATGCGAAAAGACTTGTATGCTATGATAAGTATTTGGGGCAGTATAGCTTATTTTTTAATTTATCCTTACGTTACAACAGTTTTTTCCACTTACGTTATTGCCGCAATGATTACCAGTTTTAGACTTGTTGCTTATTGGAGAAAAATTAGTTTAGAATACAATATTTCCAACATCGATTTGAAATTTGATGAGGACAATACAAACGTAAGAGAAGAAGTTTAATTTTTGCATAATTTTTTTGCAAATATTAAAAATTGATACAAAAAGCAAGCTAAAATAACAAGCAACAAACGAGTATCTTGGCGCATTTTAATGTGCTTAACGAGGCTCAAAAACCTTAAATTCCAACAAATTAACTGTTGAACTATATATATAATTATGTTATAATAATAATACTTATGGAGGACTGATGGCAAAAGCCCAAAAGCTAATTATTATCGCAATAGTTGTTTTTTGCTTGCTGTGTTTGGTATTTATTCAAAATACTGATAATACAGCGTATGCGTATAGTCTTTTGTATATCGAGAACGCTAACTCCGAGGAAAACCCTTATCTTATTTCAAATAGCAACGATATGATGGAATTGTCGGACCAAGTGCTTGCTGGGGAAACGTTGGAAGGTTGCTATTTTAGTTTGACACAAAGTATTACGCTAGATTCTAGTTTTAATCCAATAGGAAATTTAAACAATCAATTTAAAGGCATTTTTAACGGCAATAATTTCTCTATAACATTATATATTGATAAAGAAACTCCATATAACGGTATTTTTGGCGCTATAGGCTTAAATGGCAGCGTTGAAAATTTGCGTGTTGACGGAACAATATTCGGCGGTAACAATACAGGTAGTATCGCAGGCTATAACCTTGGTGTAATTGATAATTGTATTAATTATGCTGATATAAATGCAAAACTTCCATCAGTCGAAGGCGTAGGCGGAATAGTTGGTGTCAACTATGGCTCGATAACTGATTGTATTAATATAGGGGAAGTTTGCGGCAATAAGTTTGTGGGCGGAATAGCAGGGAAAAATATGAGCACCGGAAATTCCGCCAGCTTACTAAACGGAATTATCAATCTTGGTGATATAAAATTTATTGCAGGAAGCAGATCTTACATAATCGGCGGACTTGTCGGACAAAACGACGGTACTGTAAAAAATGGATATAATTATAGTCTTATCACAAACAGCGGTGACCAAATAGGCTCTATCATTGGGTATTTTAGCCTAAGCGCAAACAGACTTTTAAGCAAAAATTGCTATAACAATTCTTCTAAAAGCGCTATAAACGTTATTGGCGCAAACGCTCAAACAACTCCTGTCAATTATGCCAATTACACAATGTATGACTTTTTAGGTAAAACAACATTGGTATTTGAAAATGGCATTATGAGTATAAGAGAGTTTGATATAGGTTATGGTTATTTTCCAATGCTTACGGAATTTGAATTTGAAACTTCAATTACGAATCTAGTAAGATATAGCCTATTCAACCAAGGTACAGGTACACAACTAGACCCATTTATCATTAACAATATATTGCAATGGGATTTATTTGCAACAAATACCCTTTTGCACGACTATAACAACGTGTACGTTGAACTTAATTGCGATATAGAACAAACTGAACCATTAGCAAGCTTTGATACCCAATTTAATGGCATATTTGAGGGCAATAATAAAACTGTTACATTAAGTATAAGTGTAAGCAATAACAAAAGTTTTTTAGGTATGTTCCGCTATATAGGCGATAATGGTATCGTAAAAAATATCAATCTAGCAGGTTGGATATCGTCTAATGGTAATTACGTAGGCGGTATCGCAGGTTATACAAGCGGAAGTATTCAAAACGTTATCAGTTCAGCAAGAATTATTGGCAATACTTACGTAGGCGGTATAGCCGCAGAGGTTTATAACAACACCTTAATAAACAACTTGACAAACATTAAAAACACAGGCTCAGTAGAAGGGCGTGGGATGATAGGCGGCATTGTTGGTTACGGTTATAATGCTATGTTTGACGGAGCTATTATAAATAGCGGTGCTGTACAAGGAAGCAATATCGATGCTGACAGTTATTTTGGAGGTATCTTTGGACGACTTCAAAATAGCGAGGAAATTCAATATACAACTTTACTAAACAATGGCGTTATTAATGCGCCCAAAGGGAGTTATGTCGGCGGTTTAGCAGGCGGTGTAGACAACGGCGACATAGTTGGCTCAATGAATATTGGTACGGTAAGTGGCGGCGCTTACATAGGCGGTATTACCGGAGATATGTTAAACGGTATATTGGACAGCGTAGGTGTAGTTACCAACGTTACCGGAGCAAGCTATGTGGGAGGTTTGATTGGAGTTATTAGATCTAATACGTCAATAACCGACAGTTATTTTTCAGGAAAATTTTATAAGAAATCAAAAAGCACTATAGAGCCCGCAACCTTTATGGCTGTTTCCAACATAAACAGCCACATATTGACTTTAACAAACGTTTATTATAACGAGGACCTTATAGATGGAGAGGGTGTAACAGATACAAGCCTTATAATCCCCGAATTGCAAGGGGCGGGCGCAAATTATATCGAACTTACCAATGTTAATGGCAGCGCCCACACGATAAGCTTTAGTTCTTTAAATTATTGGAATATAGCTTATATGTCGCTAGGTTTTGGCTATTATCCTGTTTCCAAAAATTTTGATACGGAAACGCTTACAACTATTAACAATATGGTAAGATATATTTATTTTGAGCAAGGGGATGGTTCGGCTAATTTGCCTTTTACCATAAAGAAAGCGCAACAGCTCTACAATCTAAGCTATTTGCAAAATAATTATACAGGTTATGAATCCTTAGAATATCATCAAACGGCTAATATAACGTTGGATGCCGCATTTACCCCTATTGGCACAAGCGAAAATAATTTTAATGGCAAGTACAATGGGGGCAATTACAAAATTAGCAATCTTAACATTGTTGGTGTAGCTAATGCTTATTATGGATTATTTGGTCTGCTTACAAATGCAACCATACAAAAAGTTGCTTTAGCTAGCGGAAGCATTACGGGGAACGGTTATCTGGGTGGTATAACAGGCTATTCGGCAAATTCTACTATTAGCAACTGTTATTCGCTTATTGATATATCTTCATCGTTAGAAAGCTATTGTGGCGGCATTGTTGGATATTTAAGCGGAGGAGAAATCAATGCTTGCTTTAACGTTGGAAGAATAAATGGCGCAAAAAACTATGTTGGCGGTATTGTCGGATATAGTGACGCGCAGATATTGAACTCTTTCAATATGGGTATGGTTACAGCTACTTCAAATGCAATAGCAGGCGGTATCGCCGGCAATAATGCAGGTGGCTCGATTGACGGTTGTTATAATTCGGGAACGGTAAAAGTTACTACCGAATCTTACGTAGGCGGACTTTGTGGAACTAGTACAGGAACTATCATAGACTGCTACACAATAGCAAAAATCATTTATGTTACCACAGCAAAATCAGGTGCATTGGTAGGTGCTGTTGATGCAGGTGTTAGCAATTATTTAGCTAATTGTTTTTATAATATCAATATATGTGGACTTTCTCCGCATTCTGCTACCGCAATAACATCACCTTATGCAAAAACTACGCAACAAATGGAAGACGGCGAAGATCCGAGCTTTTTGGAAGGCTTTTCTAGAATTGCTCTTTATTCGTTCGGACTTGCGTCAAGTCAAGATAGCCATTATGCACCACGATTAACGATATTTACTAATACTGGCAATTCTGATATAGAGAACTATTCTGCACTTAGCGTAAGATTGCGACTGTTTGATTGGAACGATGAAAGCGTAGCTTTATGGGGTAGTGAAAATAATCCTTACATAATCAGCAATAGAGCTCAACTTGCAAATCTAAGCGCGCTAAATAACAGTTACGATTATAGCGGTTATTACTTTGCTCTTGCTAATGATATAGATATGAGAGTTGGCGGTAGCCTGGCAAACTTTAATCCTATAGGAAGTTATACCAACCCTCAATCTTACCACGCCTTTAATGGCATATTCGACGGTAAAGGTTATAAATTGCAATACCTATCTATTTCTTCAACTACCAATTATACAGGTTTGTTCGGTATGCTTGGTTTTTATGGGAGCGTCAAAAACTTAAAAATAGATAATAATAGCTCAATAACTACAACTGGAGATTACGTAGGCAGTTTTGTAGGCCGTAACGTTTCAGAAAACGATGCAATAGACAGATGTGTAAGTTACGCAACGGTTACAGGTAACGCTAATATCGGCGGAATTGTCGGATATACATATATGAATACCACAATTACAAATTGTCTGTTCGCAGGCGCTATATTGGGCAATAGAGATATTTATGGCGTTGTAGGAATGTCTACCAACTCAGTTAGCAATGTTACAACCACAAATTCTTGGTATATTGTCGATTTATCCGTAGGGTATCTCAATAATGGTTATAACTCCACTCTCTTTATCGACGGTAATGGGCAAGTGGATGTAGCGACTTACCCCGATGCTGATAATCGCGGTTTTATTGTGTTTACACTTGAGCCGAATTTACACTTTACAGGCTACTATATGGACGTAAACAACAATATTGTGAGCGCAAACTATTCTTTCTATGCAAGTGATAATACTTCTCTTACGTCAATGTATGCAAGGTTTACACTACCTGTATCTACGCAGGTATTAGAAGAAGGAATCATAAACGTTGTAGGCGAAGGTAACTATTATTGTGGACAAACAGTCACTATAAAGGTGAGTTTTTTAACTTATGGTTATTTTGTAAATATATTTAACCTTACTCAAAGCACGTTAAAAGAAGAATATTTAGATTATTCAGTAAAAAATGACGGAGAGCAAGTTTGGATTACTTTTATAATGCCCGATTCGTTTGAGGATTTGAGCATAGGGAAAATTGTAAATATAGAACTTTTAGCAACAAGCTCCTATATTAGTATGACAACAAACGAAACTGAATATAGCGGATTGAACAACGATGCTAACGTTACTATATTAGCGCCAGGCATAGGATATTTTGAAGACGTAGATTTAAGATATTATTACGGTAGTCAGAAAACATTGACCGATAATACAATTAGCGCAGGCGTTTATGAAGTTAGAGCAAGGCTATTAGCAGACGATAGTTACGGTCTTACTCAAGGATTGTTTTTGGGTATTTGTTCGCAAACCTTTACTGTAAATGCAAAAACTCTTACCATAAACGAAGTATTTGATTGGACAGATATTACACAAAAAGAATATGACGCTACAAATTATAAAAATTTAATTCCGGTAACGCATAATATCGTAGGCATCATAGAGAGCGATGCAAATGGTGTAGACGTTTATTGCACAATTACTTGGAGCAGCGTAAACGTCGGAGAGGGATTAGATCTTGTTGCTTCCAATTTTAATTTAACAGGTAGTTTATCTATAAATTATACAATTAACAATGCCTATGAAGTAAGCAGTATAGGACAAGGTAAAATTTTTGCAAAAGTAATTACCGTTAGTATTGCGACATCTGACCTAGTACATACGTACAACAATTCAAAGCCCGTAGTTTCAAATATTACCGTATCGGGTAGCTTGGGCGAAGTGATTTTAAATTATGGTTTTACTTGCGTCGATGAGGAAAACAATCCAATCCCCGGTTGGAACAACACTTGGGATGTCGGAACTTATTTAGTTAATATATCTACCGAAAATACAAATTACGTTGTGAACCTTTTCCAAGATTATTATGTTAGTATTACTCCCATTGTAATAAATACCGTTACGTATACAGGTTTTAATAATCTCGTATATAATGGAACGAATTTAGCCACCAGTATTAAAGGCACTTATTCTACTCTTTATGGTGGTACGGATATAACGCTTTTGACTTATTATTATTATCAAGAGCCGACGCTAGGACTTAATCAAGTTGTAAATGCAGGCGCATATCAAGCTAAGCCTGCAATAAGCGAACTAAATATCAATTATGTATTGTCGGAAAGTATAAATATGCTAACATTTAACGTGAGCAAAGCAGTAAGACAGAATGCGCTGGAAGTATTGATAGCAGAAAATGAGTACACCATAGGCGAAGGGAACATACCGCTTACAGTAAACAATGCGGAGAATGGACTGTTAGTACTGAACAAAACGATTGCAAGCCAAAGGGGTGCAGCTGTGCTTATCAATAATGCAGGCGTGTATGAGCTAGAGATGACTGCGTACGGTGATATAACCTTTACATTTAGCGAAATTGACTGTCAAAATTATTTTGATAGTACGACAGGCGAAATCACACTTACCATAAATCCCCAAAAGGTTTATATAGGAATAGAAAATAGAGTAGGAGTAGATGCAAGAGAGTGGTACTATGGCGAAGTGATAAACCTGAATTTTCAATATTCGTGGGATGAAGATCAAACCCAAATTTTGAGCGAAACAGAAAAAGACAATATTTTAAATTATGTTCCGCCCATATACAGAATTATTGCAGACGAGTTAAACGTTAAGGCAGAAAGCTATGAAGTTAAAATTTTAGGCGCGCAAAGTGATAACTGCCGTTTCTACACAGCAAGCACAAGTAATATTAGGATTGTTCCTAGACCTATTGAGATTATAGTTGCATCTGAAGATAGCCAAAATACCAAAATTTATGGAGAAATGGATAAGCCAATTAATTACAGCGTAAGAGACCTGATTACAATGTATATCATAAACGAATTACCCAACGGTATGCCACTTAACATTAATGGAAACCTAGAAAGAGAAGAAGGTGAAAACGTAGGTTTATATGAAATATTTAAAGGCACGATAGAAGCTACAAATAATCCTAATTATGATTTATCTTATGACGGGATAATGGGCTCATATGAAATTGTACGCAAAGGAATAAAACTTGTTATGCCTGTATATAAAAAGAATTATGGCGAACAAGATCCTGACTTTAAACTTGCACTAGCGTCTGGGTATACTTTTGTAGAGCCCGACAATATAAATTCTATAAACGTTAATATCGTACGTGATGCAGGAGAAGCAATAAATTATTACAATTATAACCTATTAGATTATGACGGTGGACAAAACTATAACATCATCAGCATTGAAATAGATACCAGATTCGAAATAGTAAAGGCGAGGGCAGACTTAAGTATTTTGTCGATATCCCAATTATATTGGGGTGAAACACTGTCCACGGCGACAATATACGGTAGAGCAACTCACCTTAACAAGGAGATATCGGGTAAATTCCTTTGGGTCAGTGGGGCTATGCAAGTTATAGACGTCATTAAAGAAGGTGACAAAATGTATTATGAAGCGGATATTAGTTTTGTCCCGAATAATACCAATATTGAAAGCTCGACCATAAGAACAACATTACCAATAGAAAAAAGAAAGCTTACCATAAGATATTCGGGAATTTTTGATTATACATATACAGGGAAACCAATAGAAACAAAATACAATCTAACTATAAACAATGTAATAAATGGTAAAAATCCTATTGTTGAGGGCGTTATAAACGAAACAGCTAAAAATGTGGGAAAATATACTATTACACCAAATTTAATAAATGATTATGGTGGAGTATACGAATTGAGCGAAGATACTAAGCCCGCAACGTTAAGAATCTATCCTGCTGTTATTACTGTAACTGCTGAGGGCGGATCGATAATTGCAGGAGAGACATTTACACCCGTTATTAAGTATACAGGCTTTGTAGAGGGAGAAAACGAGTCAGTTTTGACAAGCCAAGGTTATGTTGATGATATCACAAATGATACAGCCGGATACTATACGTTAAAACCATTAGGCGCTGCCGCCCAAAATTATACTTTTACATATTCTACAAGCACATTGATTGTAAAAAAAGTTGAGGTTGCTACTGAAAAAGTTAAACTTAAAGGCGAATTAGCGCCCGAAGTCAACTTAACTGTATCCAATTTAGCATCGTCTACTAAAGAATATTCCAGCGTAACAAAAAGCATAGATGGCGCATTGGGACGTTCTATATTGAAGCCAAATAATAGCGCTATGGTGGAATATCTGAAGATGAACATCTTAGGTAATTTAGATGCGTCCACGCAGTATGAGGTAAAACTTGCTACACCAATAGATGAATCGGTAACGTTATATATTTTAAATATAGACGGTAGCATAAAGACACTAACTGATTATTCTGTAAATGATGACGGAGTTGTAGTGTTTAAAGAAAGCAACATAAAAGGGATAGGCGTTTATAAGCAAAAAAATGTGTTTAGCTTAATTCTTGGATACATTCCGATTGTATTAATTATATTAGCACTAATAGCAGTAGTTGTTTTAGTTATTTTTATTAATAGACATAATCGAAAAGTTGAAATAGCAAGGCGGAAAAAATATTTAA
>DATFIH010000135.1:0-4223 GCA_035270205.1 Clostridia bacterium
TTTCATCTTTAGTTATTTTAAAATAACCTTTATCTAGTTGTTTTAACGGGCTCAAACTTTCTAGTTTATCAAGATATGAACTAAGTTTTTCTTCTTTTCTTACAGTAAGATGATGTGTATTTGCTCTTATGAGTTTAGCTACGTTAAGTAATTTGCTAAGTTGCATATTATATAATAAGTTAGCTTTATTTTTTATTATCTTAGCATTATTATTTATAATATTCACCTTATTGTTATATTTATCAGCTACTTTTTTCGATATATTTTCAACAATCTCCAGCACCTCATTTTTTACAAGTGAAGTATCAAAACCTACAATTTCAGCGGCAGCAGTTGGTGTTATTGCGCGTTTATCACTAACAAAATCGCATAACGTGTAATCAGTTTCGTGTCCGATAGCCGATATGATAGGCGTTTTCATATTAAATATTGTTCTTACCATACTTTCATCATTAAAGGCGTATAAATCCTCGAACGATCCGCCTCCTCTGGAAAGTATAACAATGTCATATCCACAATAATCAGCGTTATTTAGTGCAGTGCATATGTCTTCCACACACGATTCGCCTTGTACTCTTACGTCGATAACAGTAATGTCAAGTAGTTGATTTTTTTTGCGTACCGTGGTAAAAAAGTCTTGAAATGCAGCACCTTTTATGCTTGTTATTATAGCTATCTTTGAAGGTCTAGGCGGAATAGCTTTTTTGTATTTTTCGCTAAACAACCCTTCCTCTTCCAACTTTATTTTGAGCTCTTCCAACTTGATATGCATTTCACCTTTGCCGTAAGGCACAATTTGGAATGCGTTAAGCGAAAGCTGACCACCTTTAATGAAGTAGTCCACCTTGCCTTTTACCAGTACTTGTTCGCCATTTTGCGGCACATAACCGTTTTTATAATTAAAGAAACATACCTTTATTTGAGCTTTGCTATCTTTTAACGTAAAATAGCAATGCCCTCCTACAACAGAACATCCCGATACTTCTCCAAGCACCGGGACGCTATGTAATAATTCTTCTTCTAAAAAAAGATTGTTTATATAAAAATTAAGCTCTTCTACTGTTAAAAAGTCTTTACCCATCTATCTTTGTTTCGCTGTTTAACTGCTTGTATACAGTGGACAATATCCCATTCACAAACTGGTTGCTCTTTTCTGTAGAATATTTCTTTACAAGTTCAACTGCCTCTGATATAGATACTGACATAGGAATATCAGGCATATATTTCATTTCGTATAAAGCAAGAAGTAGTGCTGAGAGATCAGTGCGATAAATCCTGTCTTCGGCAAAACCTTCCGAATATTTGGAAATTATATTAATAAGCTCTTCATAATTGGAAACGACACCCAGATAAGCCTTTTGCATATACACTACGTCACTTTCATCAAGGTCGCTGTTTTCAAAAATTTCATAGGTGCGTTTATTGATTGTTTTATTGAAAAGAAATTCAAATACTAATTTATAGGTACATTCTCTCGCTAATTTTCTGCTCATCTTTCCTCTATATTACATAAAAATGACGTTGGTAACATTTACGTTTACGTTTTTCACTTTGAATTTGGTATTATCCTTAATCATTGTGATCACTCTTTCTTGAATGCCGCAAACTACTTCAGGTACTCTAAATCCAAAGATGACAGAAATAAACACATCAACGGTTACTTCGTCATTGTAGAAATAGACTTGCACATTTCTTACTTTCAAATCGCCTTTTATGTGTTGCTGTTTGGATACTCCTTCGGTTTGCAATATGGCATTGTTGACAAAGGAAGTAATCAAATTTTTATTGCGCAAAAGATCTTCTTGGTTCATTGAGTCTTTCATACTTTACCTCAAAAATAGTTTAGCATAAAAGACTCAATTAGGCAAGTGGTTTTTTAGTCATTTACTCTTACACATAAGGTATAATATATACGTTTTTAGCGATATAATTAGTTTGTTTGACAATTATATCTAATACCTGAGCTGCTTCCTCAACGGAAAGTTCGGCATCCATTACAACAACGTTGACATTTTCGCTGGTTATTGTAACTACGCAGTCTTCAAAACCTTTAGCTTTGATCAGACCTTCCAAAGAAAGCTCGGTTTCCATAATGTCTACTAGGCCTAGTTTTTTGTCTTGAGCGCTAGTGATAGTGGATTCATCCGAATTAGCATTGGCGATAATATCGTCTAGATACAGTATCTCTTGGGCTCTCGTGTTGGTTCTGTCATCACGGAATGAAGAGAAGAATGTAGGTGTTGCGTCTACATCTATGGGATCATTCGTTTTACCCTTTAACGTCAGGAAATAATTTAGACATCCTGTCGCTACCAATAATAGTACCAAGGATACTAAAATGATAATTTTTTTCTTGTTTGCTTTCATAAACTGCCTCCATTTTTTGTTTATTTCATTGTGAAAATTTCTATATTTGATGCATTTACCTGCAATATAGTTTGGCATGCCCGCATTATGGATAATTTAACTACGGGTTTATCTGCACCTTCTGCTACAATAATAATTCCTGTTATGTTTGGTGCAATTTCCTTTAGTATATAAGGACTGCTGCTGCCATTATTATTGATAATTACGGGGCTTTCAGTCTTACTTGTGTTGCATGTAGAATTGCCGGATGTATTGTTTGTTACAGTGCTTATACTTATAGTGTTTGCTGTTACTTTCTCCGCTGTTCCATCGTAAGTTATCATAACTTGTACTTGACCTACTCCGTCTATATCCTGCAATACTTTTGCTAGTCGTTGTTCTGTATAGGAATAATCGAATTCGTTTGCGCTAGTTGTGACAACTTTTTCTTTGCCTTTAGTTGTCTTAGATGTGTTGACAAAACCGCTGTATGCAACAAGCATAATAGCTATTATGATAACGCCTATAATAATTTCAATATGTTTTATCCCTTTTAGCTTTTTCCAAAATGTTCTTAGCTTATCATTTAGTTGCAACTTTCCCATCAATTATAATCCCTTCTATTTTGATATCGACGACGCTTAAACAAGCGTCAATTATCTTATCATTAATATTTATATTCTCTTGTTTTGCGTTTATGACTGCGCTTAGCGTATCGACGTAAATATTTTGTATAAATACTTCATTTTTTTCGTTGTAGCCATAAGAAAACGTAACATCAATGTTGCTGATACCTGATTTTGATAACAAATTTTCTATATTGTCTTGCGCTAGATTGTATCTCACAAGCTCAATTTCATTTAAATTGTCAATATTTGCTGTAATAGGTTCTTCAAAAGTTACGCCTATAAAATTGTTTAAATTATCTGAACTCTTTACTAAATTTGCAATATTGCTCAGAAATACTAAGACTATAGCTAGAGCAAGAACACCTTGAATGTACTTCTTTGTTTGACCTTCTGTAAGCAAGGTTTCAACGAGAATTCCTATAAGGGTAATTGCCGTTATAGAAATAAGCAGCGCGCTCATAATAGCCCCCAATTACAGGTATAAATTATAAGCATAAACATTATTAGCAAAGTAAAAGTTATACATATAACAATAGTTACTAAGAGAGTAAGCGCATTTGAAGTCGAATAAAGCATATTCGCAAACTTTTTGTCACTAATAGGTTCCATAATGGCACTTAAAATTTTAAAGGTAAAAATAAGCGTTAAAATCTTAATAATAGGTATAATCGCAACAAATATTAAGACAATGATTGCTGAAAGCCCCAGCGCATTTTTTATGACGATACAGCTAGCCAACACCAAATCAAAACCGTCTTTTAAATAGTTGCCAATAATCGGCACATAACTCGAAAGAGCATATTTAGCCCCCCTGGTTGCTAAGGAGTCAAAGGAAGCACCGGTAATCCCTTGTGCTGTAGTAAAAGTAATAAAAATACTGAACATTATCCCAATAATCCAATTCGCTATACTTCGTGTCGACTTTGTAAACTTGCCAAGTTTAACGTTGTCTGTAATTTCACCAATAAGTCCAAAAACTAAAGTTGCGTAAAATAGTGGAAAAATTATCATCTCTATAAGTTTAAAAATCAAGGTGATAAGAACTAAAATTAGTGGCTGATAAATTGCTACCGTTGCTGCGCCGCCAAGCGAAGTGATAAGCGTAAGAAGTATTGGAAAAATTAAATCAATAAACTTTGCTATTGTACTGATAGTATTTTTGGTTTTAATGATACAACCTGAAACTAATATCATAATTAAAGCAAGCATTACACCGTAACACGCTATATAAACGACTTTTTTTATTCC
>DATFIH010000136.1:0-4599 GCA_035270205.1 Clostridia bacterium
CATTAAATATTATACAACTTATTTTAAATAAATCAAGTATAAAGGGAGTTTAAAAAATGAAAGTGACTGCCATAATTTGCGAATATAATCCTTTTACCAATGGACATCTTAAACACCTGCAAATTGCAAGGAAACAAACAGATGCTGATACTGTAATTTGTATTATGAGCGGTAGCTTTACCCAAAGAGGCGATGCGGCTATTTTAAGCAAATATCAAAGAGCCGAACTAGCTGTAAGAATGGGCGCTGATATGGTGGTAGAACTTCCGCTTATATTTGCTATCTCCCCTGCCGATAATTTTGCATATGGAGCAATTAAAATTCTTGCGGCTTTGCCTGAAGTTTCACACTTAAGCTTTGGAAGTGAATGTGGTGATGTTGAACTGCTTACTAAAGCTGCGGATTTTTTATTAAATGAACCAACAGATTTTAAAGTTATGTTGCAAACGTTGCAAAATGAAGGAAATTCTTTTCCCAAAGCGAGAAGTCTTGCGCTAAAAGAATTTGCAGTAAATAATCCTGAATTTGCCGATATCGCAAACATCTTAGAAAAACCGAATAACACACTTGGTATATCATATATTCAAGCGCTTAAAAAATTCGGTCTTGACAACATAAAAGTGCATACGATAAAAAGAGAAACAGAGTTTAACGATTTATCAACTGATGGAGATTTCCCTTCTGCAAGCGCAATACGTACGGCAATTAATCAGGGAAAACTAGCCGAAGTTAAAAATAGCATTCCGCCTTTTACCTATAACTTACTTGAAAACTTTAATACACGCGGCACATCGCTTGGCGATTTATGTTTATTTAAGCTAAAAGATATAAGCGGATATGAATTGGAAAATTACTACGACTACAATGGCGGACTGCACAACCGATTAAAATTAGCAGCGTCTGAATCAGTTACCTATGAAGAGTTTTTAGAAAAAGCAAAAAGCAAAAACGTTACTTTGGCAAGGATAAAAAGATTGGCTTTATATTCACTTTTTGATATAACCAAAGCTATGTATTTTGACATTTGTCAATTACCAAGCTATGTACATATACTTGCGTTAAATAAAACTCGCAAAGACTTACTTAAAGCAACACATGCATCTTGCCCTAACACACTCAACCGCTACTCAGATATTGATAAAGTGGATAAACGTTTGCGCCCATATATAAAAATGGATTTTAAAGCACAAGGTGTACTAAATATAATAAACCGCTCTCAAACCTATGAAAAGGCTATGCAACTTATATAGTATTATAAAACGTAATTTAATAATAACTAAAAATGTCACCTTCTCAGGTGACATTTTTAATTGCTTATTATTAATTAGCTTTTGCTTGTTTGATACGTTGTTTATAGTACCATTTCTTAATTCTTAAGAATAGGTTCTTCCACCAACCAAAGTATGTTAAGGTCATAGGCTGTATACGTCTTGCTTTCTTTGCCGCTACCAAATCGTAAACCACATATACATAATATAGAGTAAACAGTAGATACAAAGAAGAGAATACATACATTAGAGCTTTTCCATTTTCCATCATAGGTCCTGCATTCAACGAATACGTTGTCATAAGCTGAACATAGCTAACGTTTACGAACATAAGCGTTGCAAACATAACAAAACAGAAATAAACTCTCTTTTCCTTATTCATTACCGAATATACAAGCATAAGCGCAAGGCTAAAATACATTGAGGCAGGATTCATATTATTGCCAAACATATATATCATATTGATCGTTAAACTTGCCATAAGCATTAAATCTAAGCGGTTTTTGGTTTTAAAATAACCAACACCGACAATGGTATATATAAAGATTGAGAATATAATCGAAACAATAAGCGATTCTATTGTAACAATTGTATAATTATTGCCCAGCAATGATTGGAAGTTAAAAGCATTAAAAGTATAAATCAAATCCTTCCAAAGCAGATTCCAATAGTCAGTAAATGCGATAAACGGTGTTTCTTTAATAGAATTTATGGTAAATGGTAGGTTTGTAACAAAGAACAAAATAAAACCTACAACTAAAGAAACCAAAATCCATATACGCAATTCTTTTCTATTGATAAATTGCATTACGGAATAGAATATGATGATAGGAGCCAATATTATAGCAGTCCAAGATGTTAAGAATGCTAACATATAGCTTGCTACGACACCAAAATACTTGTTTTGCAACATAAAATAGAACGTTAAAAGTACAAAGAACGCTAACACACTTTCTTTAAGTCCCCAAATAGAACTTATTCCAAACGTAACAGGAAGAAGTGCAAACATAACTGCCATAATAATAGCGCCTATGTTGCCAATATGTTTTTTTGTCATTGTATATATAAGGATAACAGTACCTACGTCTGCAATACTTGCAAGCAGTTTAATAAAGAAAGTTGTAGCTAGTAATGCATTGTCGCCAAAACCTTTACCCAATAAGCCACATAGACTTAAAATATAAAGATAAATAGGAGATTTTTCTATGCCCATATTTACATAGCCAAAATCTGTTGCGAACCTTGGCAAAGATTCGGTAAGGTATGCCGTTCCAAATTTGCCCATAAATAGCGCTTGAGCTGCTTGCCCTTCTACTTCATAACCTAAGTTGGCATAAAGTTTAGTCCCGGCTATCAATGTAATGATTAAATCTAATAACAATCTTACCAAAAATGCCGTTAGCGCAACAATTAGTATACCTAGCCATTTTGAATCTCTAATAGTTTTTACAAATTTGTTGCCAATGCCGCCTTCTGTTGCTTCAATAGCCATATTGCGTTGGAACATTACATAGAAAGCATAGCCTATCATAAGAACAGCTACTCCACCAAGTACTATATAGAGAATGTTTAATTTGCCAATCTCGCCATACGTGTCACTTTCAAAAGTAAATACTGATAATTCGCCTGATTTCGTTTCGCTTGCGTGAACTCTCATAACTTTAATGCTTTTTATGTTCACCTCTTTAACAGATATAGGATGTTCTTCAGTACCTACGTTTATAGCAAGAGTTGCTTTTGTCGCATTTTTAGTTTTGAAATAAAACGAGCCTACCTTTTCATTTATGGTAGCTGTGTTGTGGAAAACTCTATTATCACCGGCTTTTTCTGTGTTAAAATCTTCATCTTCTAAAAATGAAAGAAAGAAATATTCCATTCCTTTGCTTGAGCTGAAGTTTGTAAAATTGCTGGTTGTAAAAGTATACTCGATAAGATAATAAGCATTTGGGAGTACGTCTACTTGTTGAGTAGCTTGCGCCCATCCTGTGCTTGTAGTATCTATTATTAAATTATTGTCCACAATATCAAACACGTCGCTTGGTTTGTGGGTATTTGCAGTATTAAGTGTCCAGTCTTCTTGCAGTCCTTCTAGATTTTCATACTCAAAAGCACCGCTTGTACCTACATTTAGTATGTTTTTATTATAAGCCGTTGTACATCCTGTAAATACCGATATACATAAAGCTAATAGTAATAAAATAAGAAATGGTTTTTTCATCAATATACCTCTTTTATACTAATGCAATCATTCAAAAATGAATGATTGCATAAATATTGACAATTTTTAATAGAAATCTTAGATACGGCGAGATTTAACCTTAGCTGCTCTGCCTGTACGACCCCTTAAGTAGTAGAGTTTTGCTCTTCTTACTTTACCTTCTCTTACTACCTCGATGTGGTCAATCTTAGGTGTGTGTAATGGGAACGTACGCTCTACACCAATACCAAAAGATAAACGTCTTACTGTAAAAGTTTCTCTAATAGAGCCGTTCTTTCTTGCAATAACAACACCTTCATATGCTTGTAATCTTTCTCTTACGCCTTCTACAACTTTAACAAAGACCTTTACAGTGTCTCCCACTCTAAATGTTGGAATGTCCGTGCGAAGACCTTCACTCTCGATTACATCAATAATATTTGCCATGACAGCAGGAAGAATTAGTAAATAATAATCAAAAACTAACTCACTTTGTGGTCAACAAGTTTAGCAATGTTCCATATTATCAAAATATACAGGACGATTTATATTCAACCGCTTTATTTGGCTTATGCAAGGCAGTTCAAAAATACGATATAAGTAATAAGGCAGCCTTTTCCACATTCGCTATAACGGTAATGAGGAATGAGATACTAATGTTTCTAAGGAGAATAAGAAATAAACCAGTAGTACAATCAATAGAGGAACCAATATACAGGGGAAATGATTCAGCACCAATACTTCTGAAAGACATGCTAGAGAGCAAGGAAGCAGAAATTCCTTTTTATCTCGATAGAAGCTTTATAGGAAATTTTTGGGATACAATATTACAAACACTAAAGAACGAAAGAATCAAACAGAGTTACATATTAAGAGCGCAGGGATTGTCGTATACTCAGATAGGCATAAGACTTGGGGTCACTAGGGCTTACATATCAAAAGTATTTCGTATCTACGACATAAAAATAAAAGAGAGGGTATTAGCAACCTACGAATCAATTGAGGATAGAAAATATGAGAATTATCCACTACGATCAGAATACATAACAGAAGAAGAATATATTAAAGCCTATAATACTTACATACTAAAAAATAAATAGCGAGGCCAGCTCTCCAGCAGATGAAGGACAAGGC
>DATFIH010000137.1:0-4208 GCA_035270205.1 Clostridia bacterium
AATTGTGGGCTTTTTACAAATGACAAAAATCCATTTAATTAAAATTGATGCTAAACTTTTGATATAATACTAAAAAACGACAAAGAAAAACCGAATTATATCGGTTCTTCTAAGACGCTTTTTATTTTTTAATTTAATATACTTACTGATCCATCCTCGCTAATTTTTATTTTGTCGCCGGTCTTAACCGTTTCTAAAAACTCTGCGCCTAACTGATCTATTGCTATTACGTCGCTATCTTCCCATATTCTTGCAAGCACAATTCCACTTGCTGCTAGACTATCAATATGTTCGGAAAATAAGAACGCACTCGGGTTGATTTTCATAGCGCATATGGTTTGTATAATCATTCCTCCTGTGGTAGACCCTATGGTTATCGGCAAGCACAAGGCTTTACCCGTTATATTTACGCCGAATATATCTGCATTGTTTTGGTCGGATACAAAAACTTCTTTGGAGCCGCTTAACGCGCTTTTTTGAAATGTTGCAAGGGTATTTACGCCTTGATGACTTACTACTGCTTCGCCTTCCCAATTTCCTTTTGCTAAGACTCTGCCTTTAAAAGTTTTCATTTTATTTACCCTCCCCTGTTAATATGCTTAAAATTTGCTCATCCTTATAATATCTTGCTATGGAATAAGTCCTAAGCTTATTACTGTTTGTCATAATAGCTTTTGACTTTGTAAGTGGGTTGTTTGTGTACATAAGCGGGCAAATGCTTGTAAGCTTTACACCGAGCGAGATAAGAAGCTGATAATTTTCAGTAGTTTTAAATTTTTCAACAACATCCGGACTGGAAGTCATTATAGTTCTTACCGCCACCTTTTTACGTCCACTTAGCGCAAGTCCATTATTTATTTTATCCGTCCAATGGTTTAGTTGTTCAAACGTTAGGTGCGGACAGCCTATAAAGCATAAGTTAGGCTTAGCATCTTTATTCTTCCACATAATAGGATAACTGTTATACACTTTTTCCAATTCTGCATCGTCTATTACGTATTCTTTACAGTTATCGACAAGTAGTTCCTCCCCTAGTCTTTTTGCTTCAGGCGTAATACCGTCGATATGGTATAAACCAACCGCGCCGTTACTTGCTGTCGCTGCGCCAAAATCCTTTAAATAAGAGATAGTGTCTTCAGTCAGTTCATTTCCTAAAAATTTGTCCAGTCCATATACGTAAGGCACGTCTTCCATAACTTTTAGACCTATTGCGCTACCTAAAATTTGTGCTTCAGGTTTTTTTGTCGTTTTTACAATTACCTTCCACTTGGCTTTTCTTCCCTCATCGGTTACTAATCCAAAATTGGGCACGTAGCCGATTATTGAGCCGAACAAATCCAGCATACCGCTGTTTCTGTTACACCTTGCACCCAGTACGGAATTGGCAAAAACTACTGCGCTTGATTCAGCCCAGCTAAGTATATCTCCTTCTTTTGGCGTATTGCCAACCTCGGGCAGATAGCAAGTGCAGGTAAACGCTTTGTCGTTTTTAAGACCGACCGCTTTTAATTGTTCTTCATAGCGTTCTTGTTGAGAATAAAGTATTTTTTTAAACACAAGCTTTTCTAAGAAATTACATTTTACGTTATCAAAATCCATCGGTCGCGGGTCAACGGTAAATTTGCCAATCGTCGTAACGTTTGCTTCAACTAGCTTATCCATAGTGGAAAATAGCGGCTTAAGCAGTCCAATACCAAAGCTTGTAACCAAATGCCCCTCATTATGAGTAACCTTAATAAGGTTCTTTGCGCCAAATATATCTCCGAACATTATTAAGGTTTGAATAATCTTAGCTTTAATATCGCCTTGACTACCGTCCAGTATGGCTTTTTGCTCATCTGTAAGCTTCATTTTGTATTCATACATAACCTTATTACCTCCTAATTATATATTTCTTGCCTTGCGATAAGCCGAACGAACCGCCTCGAATATCTTAGCTGCCCTAAAGCTGTCACCAACGTTGTAAATTTCGGGCGCGGCATTAGATTTAACGCAATCGTAATAAATACCATCCGCGCTTGTCACGCCTGCAGCAAGTACTACGCAATCAGCCTCGAGTTCCAAAATCTTAGGAACATACTTAATAGGCATAAGTTTGTCCATTGGATTAAGAACATTCTCTGGAAGTATTGGCGCCCACGTATTATATGGATCTGGTACTCTCTTATGCACGTTCTTTTCAACAATTACTTTGTTGTCCTTAATCGCGACAACCTTAGCACAATTATATAGTGGCACGTTGCCTTCTTCTAAATAATGGATAATATGCCCACGGTTTGCCGTGCAAACGTGGTTCATAATATATTTGTCCATCTCAACTACCGATACTTGTTTATCGTGTTCGTATCTTAAAAAGTATGCCGTTTCCGCCCCGACAACTCCGCCACCGATTACAACGAATTTCTTTGCATCCTTAATAATTTCGGGATTGTTCAATACGTCCACCGCCAAAACAACGTTTTTACCGTCTACACCTTCTATCGGCGGGCGATTTTGTTTGGTTCCTGACGCCACCATAATTACGTCGTATCCTTGAGATTTTAGATCCTTGGCGCTAGCTTCTGTATTATAGAAAATCTTAAAGTTTTCATTGCCTTTTAGTTTTTCCACTACTCCCTCAAGGTATCTAAGATAGTTGTTTATTTCATATTTTATCTTAGGATTGCTTCCTGGCACAACATTACCGCCTAATTTGTCGGTTTTTTCGTACAAATCAACCTTATGCCCACGTAATATAAGCGTTTCGGCTGCAGTAATACCTGCAGGACCTCCACCAATCACAGCTACTTTCTTTATAACCGATGCTTTATCTATCTCTAATGAAAATTCTTCTTCAAATGCCGTTCTCGGGTTTACTGCGCACTGTGGATGACCGCCCTCGACAAACTCGTTTATACAAGCTTCTTGACAACCTATACAAGGACGTATATCGCTCACCTTCCCTGCATATGCTTTGTTACACCAATCGGCATCTGCAAGCAATGGTCTACCCAGCATTACCATATCGCATTTATCATCACGTAACGCTTTTTCTGCTATATCAGGGTATCCCAATTTTCCTACTGCTACAATTGGCACTTCCAAACCTTTATTTGATTTTATATTGTTATCAGCAAAATATTTTTTTACAATTTCACTTATTTCCAGATAACAACCGCTAGGCATACTAGCAGGAGGATGCGGCAACCACCAGTTGTCATAACAGCCAACGTCTACGTCAAACATATCAACGCCTGCTTCGGTAAGCTTTCTCATGTATTCTAAAGTTTGTTCTACCGTTCTCTCATTTTTGAACTTTTTAAGGGGATTAACCTTGTCCATTTTGTCTTTATAGGTTGCATTTAACATTAGCGATAAATCGATACGGTACATTATCGGATAATCCTTACCACACCTTTCCCTTATCTCTTTTATCATATCTATTCCAAACATTTCAGGATCAGCATAGCGCCCAAAAGAGCGGCGATTAAATGCAGTATTTGATACTTGCTCTAGCAAATAACCTTCATGACCGTGAAGATAAACACCGTCAATATTACAAGCCTTGGCATCTGCGGAACCTTGTCCTATTCTTTTTATAATTTTCTTTAAACTACGATCGCTAAGTCTTAAACAAGGTACATCTTTCATATACCAGTTGGGATTAATGGATGCGCTCCTAGGAAATTTAAAACTGTTTACTAAACATTGGGGGTTGCCTACGCGCCCAAGTCCGGGCGTAAGCTGAATAAAAAAATTACTCCCATGAGAATGGCACATTGCCGTAAGATTTCGCCACGCGGCAAAAACTGTACGACTGCGATCTATTCTTGGGAAATAAGTTAGTTCGCCTAGTTCAATTAGCGATTTATCTATACCATAAGACACAGGAACAAGCCCTGAAGTAATTAGTCCAACTCCGCCTTTGGCTCTTTCTTCAAAATATTTTAACATTTTTATATTAGGTCGTCCTGTTTCTTCACACATACTGATGTTGCCCATAGGCGCCATAACAAGACGATTTTTCAAGGTAAGTTTGTTTACCTTAATTGGACTAAATAGTTTGTCATAAGGATAAAGTTCTTGTGTAAGCGTTGGTGTATCAAAACCTTTTTTCCACCAGTCGCCAAAATTTCCAGACAGTTTTACCAAAACATCTTCGTATTTCATTTCTTACCTCCCAAAATTATTTACTTATTGTAAGTTTATCATAGAATGCTGTCTATTTC
>DATFIH010000138.1:5000-11007 GCA_035270205.1 Clostridia bacterium
TTAGGGCTTATTGATTTGGCTATTTTAGTAGGAATAGCTTTATTAGCAGTTCCCCTTATAAAGTTTTTAGGTCTTATCGCATTGCCAATATGCCTAGCTATTGCTATAGGAGCATTTTCCTTAAGGATGTCTCTTGTTTGCCAATGGCTTCCTGAGATTAGCCGCAACAACGGAAAGAAAATATTTTCAGCTTTAAAAGCAAGCATACAACCTACAATAAAGCAATTTACAAAAAACTTTATATGTATATCTGTTACAAATACCGTGAGCGTTGCGTTATTAATGTCTACGTTTATTCCGACCGTCGGACTTTTTCCAATATTTTTAATACCAACTTTTGTTGTCTTATACCAAAGTTTGTATCTAGCATTAAATTTTTCCTACAACCATCAAAAATATTTTATAGATAACGGCGTTACGGTATACGATCCGACCAAGAAATTCTAAAATTAATTTACCTTATATATTAAAAGCTGCCTAATTATTAGGCAGCTTTTTTGGCGCAAAATAGCTTTGCTTTTTTGCGCCCTGCGGGGCGGAGGTTTGCTCTTAGCATACCTCCGCCCCGCCATTCATATAATTTTATATGAAATCCCGTTACATTTTCATAGTAATTACAGCGTTTTTTATGGTGATGTTAATTATTTATCCGGAAAAATACATAACAAGCGTTGCAAATGGTCTAAACCTATATGCGCTTAATGTTTTGCCGGCATTGTTTCCTTTTATTTTTTTCTCCAAGATTTTAGGCGAGCTTAATTTTGGTTATGATTTGGGAATAGCTCTAAATAAGCCTATAAAAAAACTATATAATTCACCCGGGATTAGTGGCTATGTTTTGGTAATGGCAATGCTTAGCGGATATCCTATAGGCGCAAAGGTGCTTGCCGATTTGTATGAAAAAAAACATATTACCTCCGACGAAGCAAAGTCCATCTCCACGTTTACATCGTCTTCCGGTCCTCTCTTTATTGTAGGAACTGTGGGAATCATTATGCTTAATAATAAGCTTGCTGGCTTTGTTATACTTATAAGCCATTACTTAGGGACAATCTTTAACGGTTTTATCTATCGACCTAAGACTAGAAAAAGCACAACTGCAAAACCTCTTTTTTTGCCACTAATCAATACCACAAACGTAATGTCAGAGAGCATCTCAAGCAGTATAATAAGCGTTGCAATAGTAGGTGGCTATATAGCAATCTTCAATATGGCGCTGGACGTGATTACCGATTTTAAAATAATAGACACACTCGCAAAACTTTTTAGCTTTACAAAACTTAATTATAATCTTTCAAAAGGCTTTTTTTCATCATTAGTAGAGATAACAAACGGATGCCTTATTATGAGCAAAAGTGGTGTATCTATAAAAACATTGATTCCATTATTAACTTTTGCAATTACTTTTGGCGGTTTGAGTGTAACTTTACAAAGTTTGACTTTCCTTGCAAAGTGTAAAATAAAACCTGCGTTTTATCTTTTAAGTAAATTTACGCAGGCTATCATATCAACTATAATTTCATTATCTATATGTCTTTTGCTTTAGTCTTCCATTTTATTTTTAACGTATTCCATAGAGTTTTCCACCTGCTCTCCTGCAACTTTCAAACTATTATTTACTTTACTAAGCATATTATAAAGTTTGTTGTTGAATTCTAGATTAGCCTTGGAGCGTTGATCTAAAGCTTCTTTTTGAATTTTTTCCGCAATAGCGTGGGCATCAGCAATAATAGTATCATTGTCTAAAATTTCTTCCCGTCTAGCCTCTGCCATAACTACAATTTGTTGCGCCTTTAAGTTGGCGCTGGCAATAATGTCAGCTCCGGTAAACGAGTTTACTGCATCGCGCAACCGCTTTACCAAATTCAAAAGAGTTTCTCCATTTACAATGATTCCACTGCCGAGTAAACTTTTTTTGCCCTCGGTTATCTCGGTTTCTATATATGTGAGTAACAAATTGATATCTTCCATTTTTACCTCTTATTAAGCAAATCCTCTATGTTCTCTTCTACCAGCCCTTTTATTGCCTTGCTTTCGGCGATATTTTCCTTAACTACTGTACTGCTTATCTCGCTGTGCAAAGCCGGCATGAATATGGTTTTTATATTACCGTGTTCATAATTGTAATCGGCAATCGTTTTTTCATATTCTAAATCGTTTTCGCTACGCAATCCTCTTAATATATATTTTACATTATTTTTCTTTAAATAGTCAACAGTGAGTCCTTCATAATATTCGATAACGATTCTTTTGCGAAATTCATATAAGGATAATCTTATCATTTCCAGACGGTCTTTTACGCTATATTTAGGACTTTTATTGGGATTAATAAGCATTAGCACATACACCCTGTCAAAGTCTTCCAGCGCCTTTACAACCAAATCTTTATGACCTTTTGTAAAAGGATCAAACGTTCCTGTTACTGCAATTTTTCGC
This sequence comes from Clostridia bacterium, assembly GCA_035270205.1. Taxonomy (GTDB): domain Bacteria; phylum Bacillota; class Clostridia; order Christensenellales; family DTU072; genus CAG-1782. The sequence goes on from DATFIH010000138.1 coordinate 7,437, forward strand.
AGTTTTTTATAAAAAGATAATCCTACTTCCCCATATTTACGGCTATCTACTAAATCAAAAGTATTACTTAATACTTCCTCATCGTAGCTATCGTGCTCAATTATTACCGTTCCGCCTGCATTTAGTATTTGACATTGCTCTATTCTTTCCAAAATTTTATCTGCCAATAATAGGTCGTAAGGCGGATCACATATTATTAAGTCAGCTTTCACGCCACGGGTCGCAAGTCTTTGTAGTGAATCTAAATAATCACTTTTGATAAGCTCATAATCTGAGTCTGGCACAAAACTAAGGTTTTGGCTCGCAATTTTAAGCGCTTGGCCGTTTTTATCGCAAAAATAACACTTCTTTGCACCTCTGCTTAAAGCTTCAATTCCAAGTGACGCGCTTCCGCAAAACAAATCTATAACAATTGCACCTTCTAGATCGTTTTGTAAAACGTTAAAAAGATTTTCCTTTGCTCTGTCTGTCGTCGGTCTTATGTCTCTACCCGATGGGCTAATCAACTTTCTTCCGCCATATTTTCCTGATATTACTCTCATTAAGCGTCCTTTTTATTCCTATTTATTAGGCATCCTGCTAAGATTATTTCCTTTTCTTCATCTGTTAGCGAGTCCATAGTTAGATTAATATTCAAAACTTCTTGCCCACGAATTATTTTTGCGCCTATTTTATAATCTCTTAAAACGTTAGCAACATTTTCCACAACTATTATATCTCCAACGTTAAGTGGTACTTTATTATCATAAATGAAAGGCAACATACCCCAATTTATAAGGTTACTACGATAACGTTTTGTCGCATATTCTTTTGCTATATTTGCAACGCCGCCAAGCACTCTTTGACAACTTGCCGCTTGCTCTCTTGCGCTACCATCACCCGGCTTTGTAGCATAAATAACACTACCTATTTCTACTTCGCCCGATATATTTAAAGTCTTTACGACGTTATTATATTCTTCGGTAAGGTTTTCTTTTTTTGCATCTGCTTGTACGTCTTTTGCAAGCGCAACATAATCTGGGCGTTTTCTAGACAAAGTAAATTCGGCAAGGCGCATTGGATTGCTCCTATAGCTACTTGTTTCTCCGCTAGGGATAAGCTCATCTGTCGTTGTCACAGCATCATTAATAACTGCGCAAACTTTCATTATTAGATTGGTTTTCAAATTGGGTAATTCCGGCCAATCAGCAATGTTCGGACCGTATTGCAACTCGGCATTATCTTGGTTTGCTTGATTGTAGCAGCTCAAAACACGGTTTTTATATATGGTATCGTCATACTTAAAAGGCTTTTTCTTGTATGTATACTCTATGTCCATTGCACTGGTCAGATATCCGCCGTTTGCAGCCGTTGCCGCAATACTTCTTGCATCCATCAAAGCAACACTTGCAAATTGTCCTTCACTTGGTTTGCTTCCTTCTCTACTCTCAAAATTACGAGTAGTGTGACGTATGCTAAAAGCGTTATTATAAGGAACGTCACCTGCTCCAAAGCATGGTCCGCAAAAAGCTGTTTTTACGTTGACTCCCGCCTTAAGATACGTTGCTATTGCGCCTTTATTTACCAAGTCTATATATATTGGTTGGCTACCGGGATAAATACTCATACTTAGCTTGTTGCCGATGCTCTTGCCTTCTAAAATTGCGCTTGCTTCCATAAGATTGTCATAAGTTCCGCCTGCACACCCTGCTATTATCGCTTGGTCAACCTTGATTTTACCATCTACAATTTTATCGGTTAGTTTAAAATTATCATTTTTTAATAGTTTTCTTCCTTCTTCTTCGCATTTTGATAATATCTCATAAGGATTTGCCAATAGTTCCTTTATCGTGTATGCGTTACTTGGATGAAAAGGAAGAGCTATCATTGGCTCAATTTTGGATAAGTCTAGCTTGATAAGTCCATCAAAATAAACAAGTCCGTATTGTTTTAACTCTGAATATTCAGCCCCTCTGTTATGCACGTCCAAATATTCTTTCACCTTGTCATCTGTTTCCCATATTGAGGAAAGGCAGGTGGTTTCGGTGGTCATAACATCTATTCCGTTACGGAATTCGATAGGCAAGTTCTTAACTCCTTTGCCGAAAAATTCCATTACCTTATTTTTTACAAAACCACTTTTAAAAGTCGCCCCAATTAGAGCAATCGCAACGTCTTGCGGCCCTACGCCTTTACGTGGTTTTCCAGTTAAATGCACTCCAATAACTTGCGGATACATTGTATCATACGTCTTACTAAGTAGCTGTTTTACAAGCTCGCCGCCACCCTCGCCAATTGCCATTGTACCAAGCGCGCCATAACGTGTATGACTGTCTGAACCCAGTATCATTTTGCCACAGCCTGCCATTCTTTCACGCATATAGCTATGTATAACTCCCTGATGAGCAGGAACGTATATACCGCCATATTTTTTTGCCGCCGAATAGCCGAACATATGGTCGTCTTCATTTATAGTCCCTCCTACTGCGCACAAACTGTTATGGCAGTTGGTAAGAACATAAGGTATCGGAAATTTTTGTAGTCCGCTTGCCTTGGCTGTTTGAATTATGCCAACGTAAGTTATATCGTGACTCGCGAGGCAGTCAAATTTAATTTTCAACAAACCGTTTTTAACGGTAGGCTTATTATGATTATGATTGTCTAAAATTCCGTATGCTATAGTATTTTTATACGCATTGTCATAATCTAAATCGGGAATTGAATCTTTTTTAATTGGCTGATTGTTATAATAGTAAACGCCTTTGTTTACGATTTTTATCGACATCTTTCTCTCCTTGGTTAGTCTATTTAGTTATATAAGTTGTTTATTATAATAATTATAGTATATAGTATATCTATTTTTGATGTAAATGGCAACAATCTTTTATGTTTACTTGACATTTTAAGGTAATTTAATACATAATATCGATATGAGTAAATTTTTAACTGTTGAAGAATTAAATATTGTCTTTGAGGACAATCACATAATAGTTGTTGTAAAACCACAAAACGTTCCATGTTGCCCTGATGAAACAGGCGATCCCGATATGCTTAGCATAATCAAGGAATACCTTATCAAAACCTACGACAAAAAAGGTGATGCTTTTGTGGGACTTGTTCACAGATTGGACAGACCTACGGGTGGAGTAATGGTATATGCAAAAACTAGCAAAGCAGCATCGCGTCTTTCCGAAACGAAAAGAATGGGCGAACTTGATAAACGGTATTTTGCAGTGATTGTCGGCACTCCTAAGGAAAAACAAGTCAACTATCTTACACATTATTTAAAAAAAGATACTGATAGAAATATGGTATACCTTGCCACTATGGGTGAGGACGGCGCAAAAAAAGCCGTGCTAAACTATAAGATACTTGAAGAAAACACAACTATGAGTTTAGTTGACGTCAAACTGATTACCGGAAGAAGCCATCAGATAAGAGTACAAATGTCAACGCTCGGCACACCGCTTTTTGGTGACCAAAAATATGGCGGAGATAAAACACCTGTTGGTTTTAATATTGCACTTTGGGCAATAGAACTAAAATTTTATCATCCTGTATCAAAGGAAAGAATGGTATTTAGGGTATATCC
>DATFIH010000139.1:0-2750 GCA_035270205.1 Clostridia bacterium
ATAGTATGCATGTTTGTATTGGTTGGGTGTGATAGTACACTTAACGATGCTTACCAAAAAGCAGTCGAAGATGGCTTTGTAGGAACGGAAGCAGAGTGGCTTGCCAGTCTAACTTCGGGCGATTCCGCTTATGATATTGCCGTAAAAAATGGCTTTGTAGGCACAGAAGCAGAATGGATTGCAAGTCTAAATGGCACAGATGGCATAGACGGCGCAAATGGTAAAAATGGAGTAAACGGTGCGCAAGGCTTAAACGGGAAGGATGCGAAAAGTCCTACTTTGGAAGAAATTTACGAGGCAGCTGTAGCAAATGAATATAAAGGGGATTTTTTTACTTTTCTGAATGAATATCTTGATGTGAATATATCCAACAACACTCAAGTCGCTGCAAACAATGCAATTAGAAGTGCCGTCAGCGTATATTGTACGTCAACAATTAATTATATGGGACAAGCGCAGGATAGCACTTCCGCCGGTTCCGGTGTAATATTTGAGCTTGATAAAGAAAACGGAAATGCTTTTATCATCACAAATTATCACGTGGTATATAATGCCGCATCAACTGCAGACAATAAGATTGCACACGATATAAGAGTGTACCTATATGGTAAGGAGTGGGGACCTGATTATGGTTCGTCGTTGAATTACGCTATACCCGTAGAATACGTTGGGGGATCGATGACTTATGATATTGCGGTATTAAAAGTTAGTGGGAGTGAAGTGTTGAAAAGCAGTGATAGCTTAGCTATAACTGTTGCTGACTCTAATCATATTCCCGTAGGTTCGTTGGCACTCGCAATAGGAAATCCCGCAGCTAAAGGCATTTCAGTTACTTCAGGAATTGTCAGCGTAGACTCTGAAACCATAGGAATGAAAGCCGTTGACAACGTAACAGATGTGCAGTTTCGTGTAATGCGTGTAGATACTGCAATAAATAACGGAAACAGCGGTGGCGGTTTGTTTAACGGTGATGGTGAGCTGATAGGTATAGTGAATGCTAAGATAGCTAGTGACGAGATAGAAAATATTGGATACGCAATACCTAGCAATATTGCTGTTAGCGCCGCGCAAAATATTATTGATAACTGCGATGGAGTTCCGTTTGAAAAAATAAAGAAACCCGTACTTGGTGTTTTGGTGGAAATAAAGGCATCAAATTCTATATATGACGTAAATACTCAAAAGGTAAGGATATCACAAGAGATAACAGTATCTGCAATCGATGAAGGTGGAATAGCCGATACTACAGACCTTCAAGTTGGAGATAAACTTATAAAGGTGCTTATACGCGGAGTCGAATACCAATTAGACAGGCTCTATATTTTGTCCGACCTTTTATTAAGCTGTGGACAAGAAACTATAATTCTTACGGTCGAAAGAACAGTCGACGATACTACAAATACTATGGAAATAGAGTTTAGCTTTACCTCAGAAAATATGTCGACTATAGAATAAGGTAATAATCATTAATAGTTTGCAACAACGCTTTCTACGGTTATATTTGTAGGAAGCGTTTTGTTTTAATAAGATTTATACACTATAAATTGCATAAAATGTAAAGATACACACTTATTATCGTAATTTATTAAAGAATTTACATAAAAAAAGGTATTAATAGCACACTATGTTGGGAAATATTAATGAATATTATTATAATATGGTTTATAAACGTTTTCTATAATGATATTTGTAGGAAAGTTTTTATTTTAGAAGTAAAAAAATAAAACAAAAAATAATTATATACATTATATACTGCATAAAATATGATAATATACACTATTTGCCATATTTTATAAAACAATTTGCATAAATTTGAATATTTTTTTAAAAATTGCTTGCCTTTAAAAAAAGATGATGATAATATTAGTGTACAATTATAAAATTATTAGGAGAAATGAAAAATGAAAAAGATTGTTACGGTAGTTTTGAGCTTGGTTATCATCATTGCTTGCGCATTAAGTCTTACAGCTTGCGCGGGAATAAAAGACTCTACACCTGAAGGAATAAAAGATTATGGAAAGCTCGTTGTAGCAACTAACGCATATTTTCCACCATTCGAGTATTATGAAGATGGCAAAATCGTAGGTTGGGACGTCGAGATAGCTCAAGTTTTGGCTGATAAGCTTGGAGTAAAACTTGTAGTAGAAGATATGGAGTTTGACTCTGTATTGCTTGCTCCCGGAACAAATAAAGCTCATATTGCTATGGCAGGTATAAGCTATAGTGAGGAAAGAGATTTATCTGTTGATTTCAGCATGGGTGTATTTAACTCATCACAGGTAATAATTGTAAATAATGACAGCGATATTGCTGGACCTTTTGACTTGGCAAACAAGACAGTTGGTGTTCAATCTGGCACAGTAGGTCATCTTCTTGCACAAATGGATCCTGATTTTGCAGGTAAAGGCGAAGATGTATGCTTAGCAGAGCCTGGTAATATTATGCCTTACTCTACTGGAGCTGAAGCTGTACTTGCGCTTATTCAAAAAAAGGTAGACGCCGTAATTATTGATAAATATCCTGCAGAGAATTATGTAGCCAACTATTCGGGTATTATAATCTGTGAAGAAACTGTATATGATGACGAATATGCTTTTGCTGTAAAGGAAGGAAATAAAGAACTTGTAGAATGGATAAATGCCGCTTTAAAAGAAATGATAGAGGATGGCACTTTTGCTAAAATAAGTACCAAATATTTTGGTTAATATAGTTTTTTAACAAACAAATAAATATTTACTGGAGATTATGTG
>DATFIH010000140.1:0-4767 GCA_035270205.1 Clostridia bacterium
TATCAGCCGTTAAAGCAAAAAAACGTAGATACCGGCATGGGACTTGAAAGAACGGTTGCTATGCTCAATGGCTATTCATCTGTTTATGAAATCGACATATTCGCCCCTGTTATGAAGCTGCTTAAAGAAAAAAGCGGAAAAGGTGAGGAATTTGCAAAAGAAATGCGTATTATTGCCGATCATATAAGAACAGCAACCTTTATGCTTGGCGATGAAAAAGGTATAACACCGTCAAACGTCGATCAAGGCTATGTTTTGCGTAGGCTGATAAGAAGAAGTTTGCGTTTTGCAAGAACTTTAGAGCTTGAGTCATCTATACTTACCCAAATAAGTAAGATGTATATAGATATGTATGCTCCTTACTATGAGGAATTAGCACATAATGAGCATAAAATAATAGATGAACTAAACAAAGAAACTGAAAAATTTGAAAAGACCTTAGTACAAGGGCTTAAAGAGTTTGAAAAGTTGCTAAAATATATTCAGGATAAGCGTATCAGCGGTAAGGCTGCTTTTAGATTATATGATACTTTTGGCTTTCCAATAGAAATGACTATTGAACTTGCAAAAGAAAATGGTATAATAGTAGATGTAGAAGGTTTTGAAAATGCGTTCAAAGAGCATCAAGCAAAATCACAAGCAGGTGCAGAACAGAAATTTAAAGGCGGATTAGCTGATAATAGCGACGCTACTGCAAAACTGCATACGGCAACACATTTGCTTAATGCGGCTTTAAAAAAGGTATTAAACGATGATACCATACAGCAAAAAGGCAGCAACATAACCGCCGAAAGATTGCGTTTTGACTTTAATTTTCCCCGTCCTATGACAGCGGAAGAAATAGCAAAAGTTGAAGAAGAAGTCAACAAGGTGATTAAAGAGGGTGTGAGCGTAGTATGCCAAGAAATGCCGATAGATGACGCGAGGAAATTGGGCGCAGTAGGTGTATTTAACGATAAGTACGATGCAAATGTTAAGGTTTATACCATAGGAGAGTATTCTATGGAGATGTGCGGAGGACCTCATACGACAAATACCAGAGAGCTTGAAAGTTTTAAAATAGTGAAAGAACAATCCTCTTCAAGCGGAGTAAGAAGAATTAAGGCAGTAATAGGAAATAATCAATAAGTGTTGCCCCCAAATATATTTTTAGAGAGAATATGAAAAGACAATGGCACAAGGTAATAATACTAGCAATGACGTTTATACTTGTTATGAGCCTTTGTTCTTGCGATTTATTATCTTGGGGAGGGAAAAACAATTCAACTAATGAAAAGAAGGTAGCAAAGCCAGAATTTTCTATAGCAATGGCAAACTATGAGACGTTAGATGCGAAAAAATCGGAGTTTGAAGGTAAGGTAGTAATAACATTTTATGGAAAATCTACCTTTACCGCGGGACAAGCTGTCTCTTTAACACGAATTCAGAATGGGAATAAAACTTATATAGATGGTAGTATAAAAAGTTGCGATCTCGACAACATTGATAGTATTATTAATCCCCTGATTGAGATTTTACCGTTAAATATTAAAGATAAAGCAGAGAATGTTAAAGGGTATTTAAACGGAACAAACAGTGCTGAATTTTTATTCGGTCATGACAGTGTTACTTCTTCTTATAATTTTAAAGGAAATTTGAAAAAAGCTGACAAAACCGATGCTGTTTATTACGCAACTAATGATGAATTTATAAATAATAAACTGCAAGAAATTAGTATTAACTCAAATCTTAAATTAAGCGATTATTTGATGTTTTCCACCTTTGTAAATTTTAGCAAAGATGGCGGATGGATAGGTGGGGATGAGGCTAGCGCATTTTATGACAATGTAAGCGCACTTAGCAATTACCAAATGAGCGCTAGCAATGAAAAAATTTATAATTACGTACTTGACACTATCGAAAATTTTATAGGAAGTTTGGATATAACTAAATACGAATCAGATATAAAAAGGTACAATGAATATATTGGCATGATAAAAAGCTGGATTACTTTGGATAATAGCACAGTTAATGCCTCTGTCGATAAAAACAACTTACCTGTAAAAATGAATACGACAACAAGAGTAAATATTAATATCAATACTGCGCAGTTTATAGATATTATTACTGAAATTTGCGATTTAGATAAGGCAAAAGAATTATTGTTAAATGCTATTCTAAGTATGTTTAAAGGTACCAACAATGAAGAAAATACCTTAGGAATAAGTTTGGACATAACCATGGACGAAACTTTTAGGTATGATGAAGAAAGTATAAACTTAGATGTCGTAGACCAAGATTTATTTTTGGATGCAAAAGTGGAAAAGGCAAAAAGAGTATCATATATAGTCAGGGAAGAACCTGCTGTTGATACTGAAAATGCCGAACAAGATACAGACGACTAAGTCTGTTTATTTTAAAATACATTTACAAGGAAGGGAAAAAACCCACAGCCCCCGCTACTGTATGAGTTAAAGGCGAAATGCCACCGAAAGGGAAGGTCGCCGCTAAAAATCGTCACTGTTTTTAGTCTTGAGTCAGGATATTTGTAAAGTATAAATATATATACGGAGGGTATAAAACGATGAATGTTTATATCAAAAAAAGTCTTACAATTTTTCTAATTCTAATTTTAATTATTCCGCTAAGTCTTTTGGTCGTTGCTTGCGAGCAACCAGATAGCGGAGAAAAAACCATTACACTTGTTATTGGCGAAGGTGATAATCAAAAAGTTTTTGAAGCATTAAAAACTAATGGTAATTATCTAGTAGATGCGCTTGACGAATTGGTCTGGGAAGGTAAGCTTACATATACGTCAACCGATAGTTTGTATGGCGCATATCTTACTGAAATTAATGGGATTACGCCGAGCAACGATAATTACATTGGAATTCTTACTACCGTTAGTGAACAGCAAGATATCACAAACTGGAAAGTGGTAAAAAGCTATGATAACGTAGATTACGTCAGCGCAATATATGGAATAAGTGACCTTGAATTAATAGATGGCGCTAAATACATGATAGCATTGGTGTAAGTAGTGAAAAAAAACAATTTACATATCAGAAAATTGGTGCTGATAGCATTGCTTGGATCAGGGCTTAATGTTTTCAAATTTTTAATTATGTTTATACCCAATGTGGAGGTAGTGACACTCCTCATTGTGGTTTATACCTACGTTTTCGGTATAGGCATAGGGATGGGCGCCACCATCTTGTTTTGCGTGCTGGAAGCTTTTATGTGGGGCTTTGACCCTTCATGGCTAATACCGTATTTTATACATTGGCCAACTGTTGCGCTCGTAGCTTTCTTTATAAAAAAGAGTGGTCAAAAAAAGCCGATCATTATTGCTATCATTATGAGCATTGTAACACTAGCTTTTGGATTTCAAAGCACCTTTTTTTATATGTTGACTGGAGGAGCGCTAAAGTCAAGTAGTTTTTTTGCAAGGTATATTACGATGTATACAACAGGTACGGGATTTTACATAGCCCAAATACTTAGTTGTTTTGTTTCGATAATCGCTTTATTTACTCCACTTACAGAGCTTGTGACAAAATTAGGGAGAAAGCATCTAGGTTATAACAAAATATAGGTTGAAAAACCATTTATTGGGAGTTATAATATAAGGTATGAAAACAGTATTTATAAACGGAACAAGCTACATAGCAGAAGATAACGCACCTTTAAAAAAGTTACTTAAAGAACTTGGCTTTATTTTTCCTTGCGGTGGAGAGGGAAAATGCGGTCGATGCAAAATTACGTGTGAGAAAATTCCTCCTACCGACTTAGATAGAAGATTTCTAAATCAAAAGCAATTAGAAAATGGCACTAGGCTTTCTTGTGACAAACTTATTATTGATAACTACGACATTGCAATAAACGATGAAATTTTCCAACAAAATGAGAAAGTAAAAAAATTGTCAGAATGTAGAATTTCCGCGATTATAGGTTCCCGAGAGGTAATATTAAGTATCCTAGATGACGAAATCGTGGAAACAAAAGTATTGCCTAATCCATTGTATGAATATGGAAGCTTTTCTTCAGTTGCAAAAAAGTATACTGCCGACAGACCAACATTTTCCAAGCTACTAAGAAATTGTATTGGCAAAGAAAGTGTGGAACTGTTTGAAAAATACGGAACAGCGAAGGCGGATACGTTGGCGCTATCGGGGAGTGAGCTTTATATAAAGATACTACTAGGCTTACCATTAACTCAAGAAATTCCCGATTATAATGCTTTAGTTGAAAACGATAATCTTAGTTTGCCGACAGAGCAAGTGTATGTTTTGCCGATGATAAATCAATACGTAGGCGGAGATTTGTTGTGCGAAATGGTTGAGCTTAAGGAAAATAGTCTGCTTATAAATTGTGAAGACGTATGCGCTTTTGCTTATATTGGCGCAGAAGAAAACACACTTGCAGCTATGTGGGATATGAAATATCAAGACAAGTTAGAGCTTGTCAGCATAAAATCTGTAATCTTAGCGTTGCTTAAAGATAAAGGGATGCAGCCATTAGTTTATTTATATGGTAACAACATTGACAACGTAGCGGCTATTGTGGAAGAACTTAACCTTACACATATAGACAATTTGTCAAAAAGAATAGAAAACACAGCAAGAGCCTGCTTGTTTAGTCGCTTTAGAGCAAAACTAAGTAAAGAAAAAGCAAGAAGCCGTTATGTAGATATTGTAAACAGCGAAGAATTTCACGATATTTTTGCAAATAACTATAATTCGTATTAACAAAAAATGCCTCTACGTAGAGGCATTTTTTGTTAATACG